>JAFVET010000158.1 GCA_017475875.1 Candidatus Methanomethylophilaceae archaeon | reverse complement strand
CTGGACTACCTGAAGAACTCCGCATCGTACAAGGTCGGACGCGTGTTGACCTACATCCCGAGGAAGATACTCGGATACAAGTGAGTACGGGATTCGAAACGATGGTCACATCACTGGTAGGGAGATGGCTGTTCCAGACTAGACTGTGATGTCGGCACGCCTCCCGTTGAAACAAGAGATGTCCATGATACGGCTTTCTGCAGACTCTTTAGGAAATGAGGATATACCTGGGTGTAAACGGAACTGTACACTTTCCGTCCACTATCTGAACGATTATCACTATGTTGTCGGTAAAATCTAATCATAATCCACACTGTCTTGCCAGTTTGGTTAAAGTGCCATACAAGAGTCACCAAGCTGTAATGTTGGACCATTATCGCTTTTCCTTATCCAGGAAACGAGCAGCCTCTTTGGTACGGGTGTCAATAATGCTTGGGATTATCACTCTGTTCTGATCGATTTTGTATAGAACGGGGTATTTGCCAGAGATGATGTACCTCATCCCGATGTATTTCTTCTTTCCGGAACGAGGCATCATCCCCATGTGTGGGTTATGCTCCAGTAATTCGCAGTCGATTAATATCGAGTCTATTATTCTGTCCGCTCCTGGGGGCTGTTGAGGACATCGCTGATATAATCATGGATTCTCTCGATCCTGTGTCTGAACCTCGGAGTATAGATCAATTGGATTTGAGGTTGCTGACGAATTCCCTCATCTCCTCTTTCGAAATCCAATCAGATTCCGATTTGACTGAGTCTAGGCCTGCTTTGAACTCAGTTTCGAGATAATCATATAGATCATCGTCTAGAATGACCGTGCGATCAGGTTCTACATCCATCGAGCCATCCTCTACCAAAAAGTTTTGTATGATGTAGTTGGCGGTCTCCTCCGCGGAAATTCCATGCCTGTCGCTGTAAGCTTTCAACGATTCAGCGATATCCTGGCTGATGCTCACCTGAATCTTGGAAGCACCTGTTGATACCGAAACCGTTGTCATGGTTCTACAACGATATCCAATGTTGGCGTTATTAGATAAGGGTTGTCACATGACATCCCATGAAACCATCCGGTCGTTCCCATCTCGTGTCCACTTGCGTTGTTATATCGTCTTTTCATCTCGTCGATGTAAGGCAACACACTGTCACTTTTCGGATAGCCATTCCGGGTTCGAACGGTCAAGGAGTGAGCAAGGTGTTTGTGGCAAGTTCTGGGCAGGAACGCATGTAACCCTTCACACCCCGGTCTTTTCCTGGTCTTTTCGCAATCCGTTACACGTACCACAATCACGCTCGTGCCTTTCATCGCGCCCGGGCATGCTATTATCCTATGAGTCATTTTATATCGTATCATCAAATAATCGTATCACAGCAAGCGCGAAGTCGCTGGATATGAGTGGATTGCCATGGCAGAAGGACAGGATTCCGTTTACGAGATCGGCTCGACATCCGACCCGGCACTGTATTGCAGGTTCTTGATCGGTCGTGCGGGTGAAGGCGATGTGGAGCACGCCCTCGGGGTGATGGCCGAGACGGGTGCAGATAAGAAGGATCCGGAACTCGTCGTCCTAGCCGCCAGGGCATACCGTGACGGAAAAGGTGTTGAGAAGGATCTCGGGAAGGCGATCCAGATGATGGCCGACCTTCACAAGAGGGGGATTCGTACATACGACCTCGAGTATGTCGCCCTGATTTACAAGCGCAACAGGACAAGCGATCTTGGGATAGCGGCCGAGGTCCTCGCGCAGCTCACCATGGGCGAGCCGGAGGCATACGCTATACTGGCCAGGGCATACCGCGACGGCAAAGGTGTGGGCAAGGACGAACGTAAGGCGAAGCAGCTCTACGAGTACGCCATCCGCGGTGACGTCAAGTGGGCCCGCAACGAACTCTTCGACATTCTCTACTCGTCCAAGGACGAGAAGGACAACCATAGGGCGGTTGAGATCGTCAGCGTCATGGCCAACAAGGGCGACCGCTACGCTCTGCTCAGGTTGGGAAAGGCATACCGCGACGGGAAAGGCGTGGATAGGGATCCGGATCTCGCTTCGCTTTATTTCAGGCAATCCTACGAAGGAGGTTCGGATGATGCGGGCGTCGAGCTCGCCAGGATGCTCATCGCCCGTTCCGAGGGTTCCGACCTGGAGGATGCCTTCGACATCGTTTCCCTGCTTTCCGGCAAGGGCAACAGGTCCGCTATGCAACTTCTGGGCGAGATGTACCGCGACGGCAAAGGTGTGGGCAAGGACGATGCCAAGGCCCAGGAATGGTTCTACAAGGTGACAGGGCAGGGTGCGAACCGATGGGACCGATCCTCTCCGTGGTGATCCCGACATTCGACAACGAAGGGACCATAGGCAGATGCCTCGACTCAATCCTGTCGGAGGATTCCGTCCCCATCGAGGTCATATGCGTGGACGACGGCTCCCAGGACGGGACATGCGACGTCTTGGACAGGTACGCCGGCGAGGATCCCAGAGTAAGGGTGCTCAGGCACGAATCCAACCGCTCGGCACATGTTTCCCGCCGCGACGGTGTCCTTCTGTCCACAGGCAAATATGTATGGTTCGTCGACGGGGACGATACCATCTCTTCCGGAGCGATACCTGAACTCGTCTCCGAGATGGAGACGGACCCAGTGTCGGTGCTGCATTTCTCGACGACGATCGTCAACGAGGGGAACGTTCCCGAGAACCGTGTCAAGTTCATGGAACAGTTCGTACGCCCGTACAAAGGGAAACTGCTCGGCGATCAGGTTTTCAAAGGGTGCTTCAGCGAAGGAAAGTACCGGTTCTCGCTGTGGAACAAGATCTACGACGGCGACATGTGCAGGAAGGCGTTCGCGGAGATGGCGGACCGTTCCCTGCCGAAGGCCCAGGACAAGTACGAGTACATGGTCCTCGCGCTCAACGCCACATCCTACAAGGGCATAGGGAGCAACGGTTGCTACCAATACCATTTCGGTGCCGGATTGACCGGCACCCGTTTGGATACCGCCGGTTTCAGGAGGTATTGCGACATGTTCCTGGTCGCCGACGAGTCGGACGGATACGTGTCCGGCATCGGCAAGGGGGAGCAGTACAGAGGCGTGATGTCACGCTACCGGCGCGAGCTCGTGGCGGATTGTGTCAACAACTGGACGAACTCGGTATCTGACGGGGACCGTGGTGAATGCTTCGACATGATGGTCGAGGCCTGGGGCATGGTGGACGTCGTAGCATACCTTGCCAGCCAGAACTGGTATTCGCAGGGAAAGATCGCATCGTTCGTCAAAGGGTCGTCCCTATCTGTCCGCAGGGACGTCGAGGTGAGGCGCATCGCCACGTATTATCATTCCATAGCCAACGGCGGGGTCCAGAGGGTCACGGCCGGACTCGTCAACCTGTGGGTCGGGATGGGGTACGAGGTGCTCCTGATCACAGACGGGGAACCGACCGAGAACGATTATCCCATCGATTCGTCGGTGAGACGCGCGGTCATCCCGGCCGCCAACGCCACGACCCGCGATAATTATGCGGCGAGGGCCAAGGCACTGAAGCATGTGTTGGACGATTTCAAACCAGACGTGATGGTCTACCATGCATGGGTGACCAACCTCCTGTTGTGGGACATGACGGTCTGCAAGCTCGGAGGTACCGCGTTCGTCACGCACTGTCACAACAACTTCTCCATTCTTGCTCGCAACGCAAGGGCGTATTTCGCGGCGTTACCGAGGATATACAGGCTTTGCGACTCGGTCGTGGTGTTGAACGAGATGGACGTCCGGTTCTGGAGCTGCTTCAACCCGAACGTCCATCTGGTGCAGAACCCGTTGACCTTCGATGCGAAGCATACTAAGCGTGTAAATCTCGACAACCACAACGTCATATGGTTGGCGAGGCTGTCTCAGGAGAAGCGTCCTCTAGATGCCGTACACATAATGGCGCGTGTGGTCCAGGCCGTCCCGGACGCGCAGCTGCACATCGTGGGGTCCGGTCCCGAGTCGATCGAGAAGGAGATGAGGAAGCTGATCAAGGACCTGTCCCTGACGGACAACGTTCATATGGACGGTTTCACGCTCGACGTGTACTCCCAATATTCCAAGGCTTCCGTGTTCCTGATGACCTCGGAGTACGAGGGATTCCCCACTACCCTGGCGGAGTCCCAGTCTCTGGGGATGCCTTGCGTGATGTACGACATGCCGTACCTGTCGATGGTCAAGGACAATCCTGGGATCGTGTCGGTGAGACAGGGGGACAAGAATGCTGCCGCCGACGCCATAGTATCGCTGCTCACGGATCCGGTGGCCAAGGAGCGGGCCAGCATCCACGCCTTCAAGAAGGTCAAAGACATGGCATCTTACGATTACGAGGGGGCCTGGAAGGGGATATTCTCCTCGTTGGGCGACGGATCGGTTTCTTCGGACGGTATTTCCGATCTCATGTGGGAGACCCTTTTGGACAGCTACGAGGCCGGGGCTTCACGCAACAATGCCAAAGTGAACGACCTGGAGAAGAAGGTCAAGGAGAAGACGTCGGCCGAGGCGTCCGCAATCGCCAAGGTCGAGGTCGACCGTGCCGTATCCGAGATAAAGAACACCTGGACCTACCGCTTCGGCGAGCTGATAACGTTCTTACCGAAGGTCCTGCGCGGAGACATCAAGCTGTGATCGTTCCTGCTTTTCGGGCGGGTCGTCGTCCAGGAGTTCCGCGAGGATCGAATAGCGGGCGTCGATGTCGCCCAGGATGTCGGGAACCGGCTCCGTTTGTTCCGTCTGGGGTTTCGTTTTCTTCGGTGCTGGTGTGGCGACGATTTCTTTTTTGGGTTCTTCGTCCACGGCTTTCGCGTTGTTCTTCCGAACGTCGGGAGGAAGGGGTTGGATCTGCTCCACATTCTTGTTTTGGACCTCGTCCCGTTTTACCGATTCAGCATCGGCCAGTTTCTTTTTCAGGTCGTCATAAGCGCGGTTCTTCCTCTCCACACCGACCCTGTAGAATTGGAATAGGGTGTTCCACATCAGGTCGTCCACCGGGTCCATTTCCTTACCTATGGGTTTCTCCATGTCGGAAAAGATCACCTTCCACGCTTCTTCGTGATCGAACCTGGCCAACGTACCGATGTATTCCTTCCCTTGTCTGCCGAGGTCAGTGCGGTACGACTGGTTCTCGAGCAGTTTACAGACCTCCACGGCCGCGGCGTGGGTGTCCCTCTGTGGAACCTGTACGAACCCACTGCCTTCGCGTGTGATGCGGAGGTACGGGAGCGAGTACATGACGCACGGCACCCCACAGGCGAGGCTTTCGGCG
>JAFVET010000157.1 GCA_017475875.1 Candidatus Methanomethylophilaceae archaeon | reverse complement strand
TTAAAAATCAACACCAGCGTTGATTTTTATGTATTGAAGTCACGATGATGTGCCGATACTTAATGATTCGCATCCAAGCTGGGTTCGGAAAAGATCGTGAATTACCGAACACAGTTCTGGAGACGGGAGTATTCAAAACTCCGAACCCCATCGGTTTGGAGCCGTACTTGCATTCGCAGAACATGTTGCGCACCACCCCGTCGTCGTCAATCGTCTTGGCTATGACGTCTATGTACGCATACTCCGAATCCGGGTATCCCCACCATTTGCCGATCTCGGCCACGTTGTAATGCCCGAGAATGTGATCCCTGCAGAGAAGTTCGAACCTGTGACCCAGGAACGTGTCTATCCTGGAGGATATCATCCTGTAATCCTTGACCTTCCCGGAGAGCAGAGGGGCAATCCGCGTCACCACGTTGAAGTGGAACGCCACCGAATTGTCCTCGATGTGGTACATGGGCTTCCTGGGGGCCCCGATACCGGAAACTGAACTCTTCCGACCCTTGGATAAGTCTAGAGAGATCGGACAGGAGTCGTACCGCGTTTGGAACTCCCGTTCCTTTTTGTGGCATGCGTTCAAACCCTGCTTATCGTCCATCGCGCGGAGGTCCGCCTGCACATGGTCGCCGCCACCGAAACGACGAAGAACAGTAAGGTGACGACAGACACGTAAACAATCGAAGAGACTGCGTCGAACTGGAAATCCCCGAGGCTCACGTCTATGCCCATGTCGCTTCTGAACGCCGAGGCGTCGTCCGGCATGAACACGTCGCCAAGAGGTCCGGAACAGAGACTCTGGCGGAACAGTGCCGCCATGTGCGTTGCGGGCATCAGGTTGCAGACGATGTAGACCACCTCCGGAAGGTCCACCATAGGCATGTAGATCCCGTAGAGAAGCCCGATCAGGGTACTCATCACGATTGTGAACCCCGAGAACGCGCCGAGGCTCCCGATGAACGACGCGAGGGAGAACATGATTATGGCGCTCGACAGCGTCGAAGGTATCAACAGCAGGATGCAGACGACGACGTCCGAGACCGCCAGAATGCAACCCGTCGAACACATGAACGCCAGGGCCACCGCCAGACACGCGGCGCTCACCACGAGCCCGACCAGGAACGAGCTGAGGACATAGCTGGCGGCAAGCTCCCATGTCTTCATGGGGGTTATCATGAAATCAAGCGACTTCCCGGTCACCCTGTCCTCGACCATGCATTGCAGGGAACCGGCGCACGACGTGACCGACACGATTCCGACGACCCCCGCCATCGCCCACGAATCCATCAGGTTCGGCAGCTGCCCGTCGGCCGCAACCGTCCAGTCCCCCGAGTAGACGCTGTCTATGAGCACGTTCCTGAGGAACAGGAAGTACAGGACCAGGACGATCATCGCCGTCAGGAAGGAGAACACGACGGCCGCGCGGTCCCTGAAGAAGCACAGGACGTTCCTTCTGGTCAACATGGACAGTCCGGTCATCGCTCCGAACCACCCGTTATCGTCAGGAACGCGTCGTCCAACGTACCAGTGCGCACCTCGAAGAACTCGATCATGTCCTTGACGGCCTCGATTATCGGGATTGCATCCATCGTGTCCTTCAACGGTATCCGGACCATGTCCGAGTGCTCGGTGTACCCAACGCCCATTCTCTCCAACATGGCCTCCAGTCCGTCTCTGTCCCTCGGGACCACGTCGAGGTAGTCGGAGCTGTACCTCTCCTTGAGCATCGACGGCGTCCCATGGGCCGCAACCTCGCCGTGATCGATCACGACCACGTCGTCCGCATCCGCCGCCTCCTCCATGTAATGGGTCGTCAGGAAGACGGTCATGCCC
Organism: Candidatus Methanomethylophilaceae archaeon; assembly: GCA_017475875.1. Taxonomy (GTDB): domain Archaea; phylum Thermoplasmatota; class Thermoplasmata; order Methanomassiliicoccales; family Methanomethylophilaceae; genus Methanoprimaticola. Next base: position 4,869 of record JAFVET010000157.1, on the reverse strand, counting down.
TCGTCCCTCAACCGGCGGATGTTCTTCCAGATGAGCTTCCGGGTCTGGGGGTCCAGACCGGACGTGGGTTCGTCGAGCATCAGGATCCTGGGACTGTGGATTATCCCCCTGGCGATCTCGACCCTCCGCTTCTGACCGCCAGACAGGTCGGAATAGAACCTGTCGGCGATGTCGGTGGAACCCGTCTTCTCCAACGCATCCTCCACCCTCCTCGACAGTTCCGCCTTCCCGTATCCGTACAGGGAACCGCGCACGGCGAGGTTCTCGCGGACCGTGAGCCTTTCGTCGAGCCTGTTGTCCTGGAACACGACGCCGATGTCCCTGCGGGACTCCTCCGGACTCCTGCCGAATATCTCCACTTCCCCGGAATCCTTCGACAGGATGGAACAGAGGATGGAGATGGTGGTGGATTTGCCGGCCCCGTTGGGCCCGAGGAACGCGAAGAAGGACCCTTCCTCTACGTCGAACGATATCCCCTTCACCGCTTCGAAACCGCCGTACGACTTGCGCAGTCCCGAGACCCTTATCGCATTCCCCATTTCCGCCCCTGCCAATGCCCCTAACGATGTGTGATTGACCCGATATCATTTATAGGACACCATCGCGCACGTACCGTACAAATCCTATTCGTCGCGTCTGGACGAATACACTACGAATAGAACGAATAGAACGAATATGACAAGTGCACACGCACGGATGGCCGCACCCCGGGGTAGCGGGAGCGGGGCTCCCATGACGTACCGGTCCGGGACACACCGAGGGTTGCACCGCGTCATCCCTCATGACGCGATGGTTTCCCATGTTACGTCCAGACAAACAATTAAAGCGCACGCGCGTATAAGTTTACTCCATATGACGAAAGTCGAGATCAGAATCGAACTCAAAAAAGGTGTAGCCGACCCGGAAGGGAGGAACACCCAGAAGACCCTGGAATCGCTGGGCTTCACGGGCATCTCCAAGGTCAGCACCGTCAAGCTCTTCGAGATCGACATGGACATGCCGGCCGAACAGGCCAAAGGCGTCGCCGAGGACATGTGCCGCAAGCTGCTGGCCAACCCGGTGATCCAGAACTACAAGATATCCGTGAGCTGATCAGATGGCCGGACTTATGGTCAAGAGGGACGTCCCGTTCGAGCTCTACGACGTGGACATCCTGTCCGCCGACGACGAACAGCTCAAAGGGATCTCGTCGGACATGAGCCTGTCCCTCTCCCTGGAGGAGATGAGGAACATACAGGAGTACTTCCGCAAAGAGGGACGCAACCCCACCGACGTTGAACTCCAGTCCCTCGGACAGGCATGGAGCGAGCACTGCTGTTACAAAAGCTCCAAACCCATCCTCAAGGAGTTCGTCTTCGGCATCGACCGCGAGGACGTCCTCTCCAAAGGCGACGCGGGCGTGATGTTGTTCGACGACGACTACGGCTACGCCCTGCGCATCGAGAGCCACAACCACCCCTCCGCCATCGAACCCTACGGCGGGGCGGCCACCGGTATCGGAGGCATCCTGAGGGACGTGGTGTGCATGGGCGCACAGCCCATCGGCCTGGCGGACCCGCTGTGCTTCGGACCCATCGACAAGGAGGTCGACCTCCCCCAGGGGATTAAGAGCCCCAGGTACCTTGTGAACGGAGTGGTCTCCGGGATCAGGGACTACGGGAACAGGGTCGGCATACCGACTATAACCGGCGGTTTCTTCTTCGACGAGAAGTACACCGGCAACTGCCTGGTCAACGTGGCATGTCTGGGAATAGTCAAGAGGAAGGACCTGGCCAACAACTTCGCCGGCGGACCCGGGGAGGTCATGATCCTCATCGGCGGGCGCACCGGACGCGACGGAATACACGGCGTCAACTTCGCCTCGACCGACCTGACTTCTACCTCCGACGAGGATTCGCGCGGAGCCGTCCAGCTGGGCGACCCCATCACCAAGGAACCTGTCATGCACGCGTGCTTCGAGGTCAACGCGAAACACCTCATCACCGGGATGAAGGACCTCGGAGGCGGCGGGCTGAGCTGCGTCGTCGGCGAGATGGCCCTGGACGCGGGATGCGGTGCCGACGTGGACCTGGAAAAGGTCCCGCTGAAGGAACCCGGTCTCGCCCCGTGGGAGATATGGGTGTCCGAATCCCAGGAGAGGATGATGTGCACCTGCAAGCCCGAGAACGTGGAGAAGGTGCTGGAGATATTCGAGATGTGGGACGTGCTCGCCACGCCGATCGCACGCACCACCGACCTCAAGAGGACCCGCCTGTTCTGGAACGGCGAGCCCATATTCGACATGGACCTCGAGTTCCTCACCGGGGGACCCGTCTACGAGAGACCCTACATCTTACCTGAGACATCGAGCAGGTCCAAGGAGGAGTTCCCCGAACTCCCCGGTGACAAAGAAGTCATCCTCAGCCTCCTCTCCGACCTCAACGTCGCGTCCAAGGAATGGGCGATCCGCCAGTACGACCACGAGGTCCGTGCCGGGACCGTGGTCCACCCCCTCGTCGGGGAGATGAACATGGCCGGACCCGGGGACGCGTCCGTCCTCATGCCGGTGCCAGGAAGGTTCAAGGGACTGGCCGCGGCCATCGGTTGCAACCCGTGGTTCACAGAGGCCGATCCGTACAAGGGAGGAAAGGCCTGCATAGACGAGACCTGCAGGAACCTCGTGGCCGTCGGTGCGAAACCCAACGCGTTCACGGACTGCCTCAACTTCGGCAACCCGGAGAAACCCGAGAGACTCGGGGAGTTCCGCGAGGCCGTCAGAGGCCTCGGCGAGATCGCGAGGGAACTCGGCATACCGATCCCCTCAGGGAACGTGAGCCTTTATAACGAAGCTCCCGGAGGCCACCACATACTGCCCACCCCGATGATACTCGGATGCGGACTCATCGACGACGTGCGCAAAGCCGTCACGGCCGATTTCAAGAAGGCGGGCAGCTGCGTCTTCCTCTTCGGTTTCACCAAGGACGAGATGGGAGGTTCGCTCCTCTTCCGCAAATACGGAGGGAAAGAGGGAGCCGTACCGGACGTCGACATCCCGGTGCTCAAGAGGCTCATGGACGAGCTTCTGCAGGCGATGGACGAAGGCATCGTCCTGAGCTGCCACGACTGTTCCGACGGCGGTCTCGCCGTCGCCATAGCCGAGATGTGCATCTCGGGAAGGGTCGGTGCCGAGATAGACCTGTCCGGAATCCTCATGGAGGACTACAGGAAGAAGCTGTACTCTGAAAGCAACTCGAGGTGGATCGTGGAGGTCGACGGCATGAACGTCACGAGGTTCACCGAGATCCTCGGGAACGACGCCACCCTGCTCGGGATAACCAAGGGTGACGAACTCAGGATCAAGGACGTCGGCATCTCGGTGCCTGTCCTGGAGATGATCGAGGCCTGGAACTCGCCCATGTGGAAGATCATGGGAGGTGGTGCACAATGAAGCCCGAAGACGTGAAGGTGTGCGTGATCCGCATAGAGGGAACGAACTGCGAGGACGAGATGGCGGGGGCGTTCGAGATGGTCGGCGCAAAGGCCGAGAAGGTCCACCTCAAACAGCTCCTCGGACAGGCCCCGGCGGACATGCGCAGGAGCCTCGAGGACTACGACATCCTTGCTTTCCCCGGCGGTTTCTCCGCAGGAGACTACGTACGTGCGGGAGCGATATTCGCCGCACGCATAAAGGCCGGAATCGGTTCCGACCTCAAGAGGTTCATCGAAGAGGGGAAACCCGTCCTCGGAGTGTGCAACGGATTCCAGATCCTCGTCGAACTTGGACTCCTCCCTGCCATGGAAGGAACCATGTCGGAGGTCCCGACGGCCGCCCTGTACAACAACGACTCCGGCCGTTTCGAGTGCAGACCCACGGTCCTCAGGAACGACAACCGTGGCAAGTGCATATTCACCTCCGGGATCAAATCCAAGCAGATGCTGTCCATCCCGTCGGCCCACGCCGAAGGGAAACTGATGAGCATGGACCCGGACTTCGTCCAGAAGCTGGAGGACAACGACCAGATCGTGTTCCGTTACGTCTGTCCCGACGGATCGGATGCCGTCTACCCGTGGAATCCCAACGGATCGCCTTCCGACATCGCGGGCATATGCAACCCCGCAGGCAACGTCCTGGGCATGATGCCCCATCCGGAACGTGTCATGACCAGGTACACCCACGCCGATTGGACCAGGAACCCCGGTCCGGCGGAAGGCGACGGATACAGGATCTTCTCGTCCGTCATCGAGTCGCTGACCAGAAACTGAACCAGAGGCCGGCGTCGCCGGCCTCTATCCCTTTTTTCAGAATTCGAATTTGATCTCTATCGAGTCCCCGTCCTCGAGACTGAAAGTCCTGCGGAGATGGTACTGGCAGATTATCTCCAGGATGTCGATGTAGTGTGACCTGTCCGGGACCACGACCGCACATGGCGTGTTGCGGATCTTGGCCTTGTAGGCGATCACATCGCCGTACGAACGGCCGTTGTCCGTGAACCCATTGATGAGACAGCCTTCGTTGCTGCGCACGAGGTCGATCTTGCTTATATCCTCGGCGTCCACGACCATGTTGAGCGTCCCCTGGTACGGTGTGAACCCGAGCTTCTCCTGGAACTGCTTCATGTAACCGTTCTGACAGATGTAGTACCCGCCCTCGCCCATTCCGGACGCCACGATACCGTGTATGGTCACCTGGCTGCTGACCTCGAATATCTTGCGGTACTCCTGGTATTCCTTACGGAGTTCTTCGACACCCTTCTGCGTTATGCGTATGCGCTGACGCCTTGCCCCGAGGTCGCGGGTGATGTATTTCTCTTCCAGAAGCTCCAGGATCTTCTTGGAAGCGGACTGCTGGCTCACGCCTAGCGCCATACCGAACTCCTTTGAGGAAATGGA
>JAFVET010000156.1 GCA_017475875.1 Candidatus Methanomethylophilaceae archaeon | reverse complement strand
TCGAGACCAACAGCTTCGTCGAGGTCGAGAAAGTCAAGAAGATGATCGTCGACCTTAACCGTGAAGACGTGTGGAGGGAGGACGACGGCATCCTCGCGGAATTGTTCAGTGGGATCCCTTCCATGCTGAACAGGACCAACAAGGTCTTCTCTCCGGGAGCGATAAAAAAAGGAACGAAGAGGAACCGCTATTCCAAGCGCGTGTCCTGGCTGTGCGGGTCCAAGATGGTGAACCCATGTTACAGTTGCACCGATCCGGATCCTGCGATAGCACAGTTCGAGGACAGGTCGGCACTCAAGATGTACTTCGTGGACACAGGTCTCCTGATGACGATGATGCTGGAATCCAACATCTCTGACAGGGACACGCTGTACCGCTCCATACTGGGTGGGAACCTGTCTATGAACAAGGGCATGCTGTTCGAGAACATGGTGGCCCAGGCGCTCGTCGCATCTGGAAAGCACCTCGACTTCTGCCTTTTCCAATCGGACGAATCGGATCGTACGCAGGAGGTGGATTTCGTTCTGGCGGACGGCAGGGGACTGGTCCCGATCGAGGTGAAGTCCAGTCGTGTCAATCCGCACAAGTCCCTGGACCGTTTCATGAGGAAATACGGGGACAGGATCGAGAGGGCATACATCGTCAGTACGAAGAACCTCAGGAAGGATGCGGGAGTCACCGTGATACCGATATACATGTCATGGCTGATCTGACCGATGTTCCGGGAATAAGAGTTCACAGAAGCGACGATGGGCATCCGGTTCCGAGCAGTCACGGTCTATCCAAATTTCCAGACGAATCTTATCTGGTAGGTTTCGGGGCGTGGCCGATGTTTAGGGCGCAGTCGTGGCATATTGCAACCGTTTGGAGCAGATTAAAAGATAAACGCGTTGGTGGCAAGCGGCCCCGGTGGTCGTTGGACAGACCACGGCCTCAAACCCTTTCTCATACCTTCGTTCTTGGGCATCAGCGAGTCGATGGCAAACCGATGCCTAAGGACAAAATGCTTCATCTGAAGATTTTACAAATTGTTGACACGCAACGAATTCGGAATCGGTAAGTCGGCCCTGATCTGCTGAACGTCACTGGCCCATATCCTCCGCAGGCATCATATCCCAAGAACGTCGTTCGACCATACGATGCCTCGGGAATACGGGAAACAGGCGTCCGATGCTTTGGTCCTTCATGTCGAGGGCGGGACCTTCCTGGAGGACATAGGGGGAGAGCTCCATCTCATGAACGGGAGGACGGATTAGAGAATCGGCTCCCAACCTTACGAGCCGACGACCTACATATGGGATGACGAATCGCTCTGTGTCGCCATCCACAACGCCTTCGACGAGAGTGAGATACGCCGCATAGCGCAATGGGGCGGGATGACGGAATCCGCATCGGGGAACCGGCACGACATCGGGAGGATAATGAGGATCCTGGATCTGGCCGTAGAAAACGGGCCGGACGTCGACGCGTCATTTCTCGAGGGACTCTTGGCCAAGGAGTTGCTGAGGGAACTTGGCGCCTTGTGCCCGGATGACGCGGTGTTCCCGGAAGATATCGGATACAGCAGGATTCCCAGATTCGTTCGTTCCGGTAGGTCGAGCGAACTGGTGGCCTTCACTGAGGACGGGAGGGTGTATCTGATGGGCCATGATTCCCCTCTGTAATCCGTACCGAACATAAGTTTCCCGAAAAAGTACCATAACAGAGTCGTTCTCGAAACAGTTCATTCCGATGTTGGAGCGGACCTTTTCTTGCAAGGGTGCGTATCTTCGCTTTCCCTGGGCCTCCCCCTCCTCTTCACTTCGTACGGTACTATGGGTTTGGTGAGGATTCCGATCTCAGACGCGAATTCCGAGTCCACCCAGGACTTGGAGGACGATTCCGAAGAGGGTGAGAAGGCGGAGCACCTGGGCGCCAAGTTATATTCAACCTTACATCCAGGACATACATCATAGCCGGGGCTATGTGCAGCGCCGCCTTCTGTATCGGTGCCAGTGTTTACTATGTTACGAATTATGGCGAGCATCCCGACCTGAGTAGCGAGAACGAGACCAGGCTGTTCGAGACGCCCTACATGCTGGACATTTCGTCAATAGGTCCAGAGACACGTATGGTGCTATCCAAGATAGATCCGGACAAAGGAACGGCCGACAGGGACATCGTCGAGGAGGGGTGTGAGTGGAGCAAGCAGTGCGTCGGCTATCCACAACAAGCGTCTCAGAGGGCTCGGGCATATAGACCGCATCCGCAACGGTAAGGAACATGATTGGTATAATCGCGGGCCACTTCTGATGTAATGATGAAAGGTGGGCCTGCCCGGATTTGAACCGGGGTCAATGGCTCCCAAAGCCACAAGTATACCAAGCTAGCCCACAGGCCCCCATATAGCGTCAACGACGGGATGTTTATCTATGTTTCGTCGGTCCGCTCGGTTCTCCCAAGGCATCTTCGGTACCAGGAGTTCGGTTATCAGCGAGGGATCCACCTCGTCGAACGTCTCCTCGTGGCCGATGACCTTCATCGTGTCCGGGTCGAGGTCGCGTCCGATGCCTGCGAGCTTCACCTCGTCCTCCAGCATCTCCTTGGCCGTGAAATACGGACGTTCCGCGATGACGACCCATTCTCCGTCCTCGATGAACGGGTCGCCGAACTCGTTGCCGGCCCACTTGTCGAGGAAGCGGTCCGACGACTTCACCCAAACGGGTGGTCCGAAGTGGCGGTGGGTCTTGGACAGCATGTCCCTCTCCACCTCGAACACCAGGGTCAGACGGTCCTCCTCCAGCGAGTGGACCGCGCGGAGCACGTTGAACGAGAACTCGTTGAGCTTGCGGGCTAGGGCGTACTGCGTCTTCCACAGCTGCGAGTAGAGGCTGTCCTCTATAAGGTCCGGGCGGTCGAAGACCACCGAGACCAGCCTGCAGCCGTGGTCGTCGGCCACCTTGGAGAGCTCTTCGGAGGATAAGGGGGTTCTTTCCTTGGGGAAGAAGAACTCCTCGCGCGGTTCCTCGAGGTATTCCCTCGCCGCGTGGATGAACAGGCACAGGGTGTCGATGTGCACCGAGGATGCAGCGTTCCTGCGGCAGTCCACCGGGTCGTATACGACGAGCGGGGACATCATCGACGGTCCCTTCTTCTCTATCGTCACCACCGTGTTCTCCTTCCAGTTGGTCGCCGCCTCGAGCACTCCCCTGAACGAACCGTACCTTACGACGAGTATCTCGCACAGGTATCCGGAGAAACCCCTCGAATCCTGTTCGGCGCCGTAGGTGCCGATGCCCTTCATGAACTTCTTCAACAGGCGGACCTGGTCCCTCTGGGGAGGGGTCAGGTGCGTCGTTATGTACGCGGTGTGGAACGGGGTGCGGTCGACGGCGCTCTGCAGACGGTCGGTGGTGCGCAGATGGTAGCACGGCACCATGTCCACGTCGAGGCCTTCGAACTTCCCCGTGGTGTAGGGGTGGTCGGAGAACATCCTGCGTCCTCCGAGGATGTCCTTCCCGGCCTGCAACCCGATCCTCACCAGGTCTTCCTTAGGGACGTCCTCCGGGAACATCATGAAGAGGTCCAAATCGGGATTGGACAGGAACGTCCCCTTCGAGAACGATCCGGCGAACCTCACCTCCACGTCGTATCCGTGGGTCTTCATGTAGTCGATCACCATGGCGTGGAGCCTGTCGGCCCTCTCCTTTATCGACCGCACCTCATCGGAGGTCGGCACTATCCTGCGGAGGATGTCCTCTTCCAATCCCATGTTACCACTCAGAACGCGCAGCGTCCCTTCACTATGTCCGCCTTCGGGTCCGCCGGGATCATCGGGAGGATGTCCTCGTCCTGGTCCACGGCGATCTCCACGAGACAGGTGCGGCCGCAGTCGCGGGCCTCCTTGAGGGCGTCACCGATCTCGCCCGGCTTGTCGACGCGTATGCCCTTGGCCCCGAACGCCTCCGCGAGTTTCACGAAGTCGGGTTCCGAGTACAGGGTGGTGTTGGAGTACCTCTGGCCCCAGAACAGCTTCTGCCACTGCCTGACCATCCCGAGGGTGCCGTTGTTGAGCAGCACGACGGTGACCGGCAGGTCCTCGGCCAGCGACGTGGACATCTCCTGCATGACCATCTGGAAGCCTCCGTCGCCGGTGATCGCGATCACGTCGGATTCCGGTCTGGCGGCCTTGGCCCCGATCGCAGCGGGGAGCCCGAAGCCCATGGTTCCGAACGTGCCCGACGAGAGCAGCCTGCGGGGCGATTCGATCTGGAGGTGGTGCATCGCCCATATCTGGTTCTGTCCCACGTCGGTGGTGACGATGGTGTCCTTCTTGAGGATCTTGTTGATCTCGAACATGACCTTCTGCGGGACTATGGGTTTGGAACCGATATCGATGTTGCAGGTGCACCTTTCGCGGTAACCCTTCGCTTTGTCGGTCCATCCCTTGTCGCAGGAGTATCCTTTGAGCTTGGCGTTCAGCATGTTGACGACCTTCCCCGCATCCCCGAGGAGGTCGATGCGGTCGGGGTGCCTGTGCTTGCCGAACTCGGTGGGGTCCACGTCTATGTGGATCACGCGGCCCTGGGGGTCCTGCATCCTGCTCTTGGCGCTGTATGTCCTGTCGGAGAACCTGCTACCTATCGAGATTATCAGGTCGGCCTCGTTCATGACGCACTAGGCGGCCATCCTGCCGTGCATGCCCAGGGGACCCATGTTGAGTCCGTAGCTGGAGGCGATGACACCCATTCCCATGAGCGTGGTGTCGACTGGCGCGTGGAGCGATTCGGCGAAATCGCGGACGGCGCCGCAGGCGTTCACCGCACCTCCCCCGACGAGGATGACCGGTCTCTTCGCCGCCTTTATCCATTCTACGGCGTTCTCCAATCCGCTGAGGTCCTCCGGCACGGGTTTGATGCCGTATTCCTGGTCCATGTAGAACTCGTCCATCTCGGAGTTCATCTGGTCGACGGGGAGGTCCACGTGCACGGGGCCGGGACGTCCGGTCTGGCTGACCATCCACGCCTCCTTTATGTCGTGCGAGAGGCGGTTGACGTTGAGGACGCGGTAGTTGTGCTTCGTGATGGGCATCAGGAGGCTGTAAGCGTCCACTTCCTGGAAGGCCCCGAGCCCGAGGGAGCCGGTCCCGACCTGACCCGTGAGCGCCAGCATCGGCACGGAGTCGGCGTAGGCGGTCGCGATCCCGGTTATGAGGTTGGTCGCACCGGGTCCGCTAGTCGCCAGGCACACGCCAGGCGTGCCGGATGCGCGGGCGTACCCGTCGGCCATGTGGGCGGCGCACTGCTCGTGGCGCACCAGAACGTGTCTGATGTCTGAGTCGTAGATCTCGTCGTAGATGGGGATGACGCTCCCGCCCGGATAGCCGAACATGGTGTCCACCCCTTGCTTCTCGAGGAGCTTCAGCAGTGCTTTGGTCCCTTTCATGGTCCTTCCTTCGTTATCCGCATCGTCGTGGATGTTATAAGGATTGGGCCAGAGGCCAGGAGCTTCAGAAACTGCAGCCGTTCCTGACGATGGGGATGTCCGGGTTGGCCGGGAGCATCGGGAGTATGTCGGACTCGGGATCGACCATTATTTCGACCACCGTGGTACGGTCCGATTCCATCGCGGTGCGGATGGCGTCGCCGATCTCACCGGGCTTCTCCACGTGTATCCCGTTCGCCCCGAAACCCTTGGCGACGGTGACGAAGTCAGGATCCGCTCCCAGGGTGGTGGCCGAGTACCTCTTGCCCCAGTAGTACTTCTGCATCTGCCTGACCATCCCGAGGGTGCCGTTGTTGAGCAGCACGACGGTGACAGGCAGGTCGTCCGCGATGGACGTGGCGAGCTCCTGTATGACCATCTGGAGCCCCCCGTCGCCCGTTATCGTCAGGACCTTCTTGTCCGGGAGCGCCGCCTTCGCGCCTATCGCGGACGGGAGTCCGAACCCCATGGTCCCGAACGTACCGGACGAAATGAACTGGCGCGGGTGCTCTATGTCGAGGTAGTGCATCGCCCACATCTGGTTCTGTCCGACGTCTGTCGTGACGATGGTGTCGTCGTCGATGAGTTTGTTGAGTTCGAACATCACCTTCTGCGGCGCTATCGGCGAGGTGTTCACGTCGGGGTCGCACCTGCACCTCTTCCTGTATCCCAGTGCCTTCTCCCTCCATGCGGAAGGCGTCCCCTGGAACCCTCCGAGCGCTTCGGTGAGTTTTCTAAGGGCCACTCCCGCGTCCGCCTCGATGTTGAGGCATTCGTGGCCGTGCTTGCCGAACTCGGTGCGGTCGATGTCGATGTGGATGACCCTCGCCTTCTGCGACTTCATGCGGTCGTGGGCGCTGTAGGTCCTGTCGGAGAACCTGCTCCCTATAGATATTATCAAGTCGGCCTCGGAGGTGACCGTGAGCGAGGACATGTGTCCGTGCAGGCCCAGCGGTCCCATGAACATCTCGTACGAGGTCGGGACGATCCCGGTCCCCATGAGGGTGGTCTCGATCGGTGCACCGACCGTCCTCGCGAACGCCATGACCTCTTCCGAGGCGTCCCTCGCGCCCCCTCCGACCAGGATCACCGGCCTCTGGGCCTCCCTGATCCACCTGACGGCCTCCGGTATGGCGGAAAGGTCTTCGGTCAGGGGCTTGACGCCGTAGGTCTCCTCCATTATCTTGGGATCCATCTCCGAGTTCATCTGGTCGACGGGCAGGTCGATGTGGACCGGCCCCTTCCTCCCCATCTGGGAGATCTCCCACGCCTCCTTGATGGCGTGCGGCAGGCGGTTCACGTCCAGGACGCGGTAGCTGTGTTTCGTTATCGGCATGAGGAGGCTGTACGCGTCCACCTCCTGGAACGCCCCCTGTCCGAGGGAACCCGCGGCGACCTGTCCGGTCAGGGCTATCATCGGGACCGAGTCGGCGTACGCGGTGGCGATCCCGGTGACGAGGTTGGTGGTGCCGGGCCCGCTGGTGGCGAGGCAGACGCCGGGGATGTTCTTGGCCCTGGCGTATCCGTCGGCCATATGGGCGGCGCACTGCTCGTGGCGTACCAGCACGTGGCGTATGGAGGAGTCGAGGAGTTCGTCGTAGATCGAGATGACGCTCCCTCCAGGGTAGCCGAAAATGGTGTCGACCCCCTTGTTCTCTAGCATGTCCAACAGCGCTTTTGTGCCTCTCATGTGGAATCAGCCTTGCGGCTGGATTGCGACGGCACGATATGAAGGTTGGGTACGTGCCGGTGGCGGTCTGTACTAAGCGGACAGTTCGTGCGGTCGTTCCCTTGCGGGACGGCCACACCAGTCATCGGTGTCAACTCACTGGTACCCAAGTACGAAATATTATGAGCGGATAGATACGAAATCCCTTATCTACTAAATGCACTTGCGTTCCCAGGTAATCGACCATGGAAAGGATCAAAGTCGCGGTCAACGGTTTCGGGACCATCGGAAAAAGGGTAGCATCGGCTGTAAGCCT
>JAFVET010000155.1 GCA_017475875.1 Candidatus Methanomethylophilaceae archaeon | reverse complement strand
CTCGGAACCTTCTCCAAGGGTCTGAGGCAGAGGATCAGCATCGGGCTTTCCCTCCTCAACTCCCCCGAGGTCGTCATCCTCGACGAACCGACGTCGGGTCTCGACCCGAGGGGGATGGCCGAGATGAGGGACATCCTCAAACGCATCCGCGACGACAGGAACGACCTCACGGTGCTTATGTCCTCCCACATGATGTACGAGGTCAGCGACCTGTGCGACCGTGTCGCGGTCATGAACCACGGGACCCTCCTCATACACGACGACCTCTATGACGTCCTCGGTCACGCCGACACGCGTACCATCATCGTCAAGACGAAGGCGGAGCCGAACCAGGACATGCTGGCGTCGATAGAGGGGCTGGCCAACGTCAAATCCGCGGAAAGGAAGGGAGAGGACATCGTGGTGTCACTCAAAGGCGGAAAGGACGAGAGTTCGGAACTGTTCAGGTCGCTCGCGTCCCTGGACATAGGGGTGTATTCGATGTCCGAAGGACAGAACGCTCTGGAAGAGAGGTATCTGGAGCTCGTGAAGGAGTCGAGGTGAGGACGTGGACGGATTCGCAGACGATGTCAGACTATCGTTCGTGGTCATGCACAACGAGCTCCTTAAGCACGTGCGCGGACGCCGCATCCTGGTGCTGTCCGCGCTCATCGGACTGATACTCGCGGCCATCACCGCCGCCATGGTGTTCCTTGGAGACGGGTTGGGCGACGACCCGGTGGGGCTCAGTTCGCTCTACTGCATGGTCATCAGCCTGATGATCATAATCTCGGTGACCCTCTTCGGGGCCACGACCATAGTTTCCGAATACGAGGAGCGTACCGCACTCATCCTCTTCACGAGGCCCATCAGGAAATGGTCGATATTCACGGGGAAGTTCATGGCGGCGTTCGCGATCACCACCGCGTTCGTCATCGTCTACTACCTGGTCGTTGCGGTCCTCTGCCTCATAGGGCCTGGGAAGATCGACGGGACGCTCTGGGTCTCGCTCGGATACGCGGTGTGCTACTGCTTCGCGACCACGGGGGTGGCGGTGCTCATAAGCTGCTTCATGAAGAAGGCCAGCACCTCTTCCATCCTTACTTTCTTCACGCTCGCGCTCTTCCTCGACATAGTCGTGGCCGTCGTCATATTGGCGGCAGGCCTCGACGACCCCTGGTACATGATAAACTCGGCGGGCAACGCGATCACCAGTGTTTTCGGGAACGACCTGCTCGGTCCCGGAGACCCGGTCGACGGCCCTAGGACCGTCATGGTCCTGCTGCTCTGGGGATTCGTACCCGCCATCCTCGGATACCTCGGGTTCTCCAGAAGGGACTTCTGACCCGATGCCGGCACGGTGTCAGCCGTGCCGGCAGAAACCGTTCGTGAAATCACGTATCGACCGGACACAGTCCGGAACATGTCCGATGGACCACCGCGCGTCCATCGTCCCATTTTTAAATCACAAAGTGGATTCCGACCTATGAACACCAAAGACGAGATCGTGAAGGTATTCGACGACGGGGTCTCCGACTCCGCGCCGCCGGCGCTGTTCGTACAGACCGGGACCGCCGGCCAGATGGAGGCCTGCGGGGCTTCCTGGCCCGACGCCAACTACGATGCCGAGAAGATGGCGCGCCTGGCCCTCCAACCGCACGAGATGTTCGGTTTCGCCAACGCGAGGGTACCGTTCTGCATCACCATCGACGCCGATTCGTTCGGATGCACGGTCGACCCCGGAACCCCCACTTCCCAACCCATGGTGGCATCATCACCGTTCCGCGACGACATGGGGTTCATGGACGTCCCGGACTCTTTGATCTCGCCGGAGGAGTTCATCCAACGCCCCAGGATCCAGACCCTTCTGAAGGCGTGCGACATCCTCGGCAAACGTGAAGACCTGTTCCTTGTCGGAGCGCTCAACGGGACGATCTCCTGCGCGAACAACCTTCTCGGCATGGAGAACATCCTCATGGCCCTCCTGATGGAACCGGACAAGGTCACGAAATGGATGGACGCCCTCGTCCCACATGTGACCGCCTATGCACATGCCATTTCCGAGAGGACCGACGACGTGTTCGTGATAGAGGACGCCTCGAGCGACATCATCCCGCCGGATTACTTCGACGTGATGGTAACCCCGTACCTCCCCAAGGTCATTTCCGGCATAGACTGCTTCTCCACGGTCCACACCTGCGGTGGGACCCAGGAGGTCGCCCATCGGCTCGCATCGCAGGGCGAGGACAGCATATCGCTCGAAGCGTCGTGGGACCCGGAGGGATACATGTCGCTCGTGGACGGTGCCGCACTCATGCTCGGCTGCGTCAACCCCGTAGGCACCCTTCTCGGAAAGGGTCCTGCGGACGTGGTCGCCGAGGCCAAACGCTCCGCCGATGCTGGTTTCGCCATCGTGATGCCCGAATGCGGTGTGCCGCCCATGACGCCGAACGACAACCTCCTCGCCCTCTCCCAGTAACGTGAACGCCGATGACGGGTTTCAGTGAGGCCGTCTCTGGTCGTGACTTCGCGGCGGCGTGGTTCGCCTGCTTCCTCATGACCGTGGTGTTCTTCGCGCACTTCACCGCGATGCCCTCCTATTCGACGGACGTCCTGGGCACCGGTTCCGCGGTAGGCGGACTGGTGGCCGGGGTGTTCATAGCGGGGGACATCGCGGGACGCCTCCTCATCCGCACCCGGATCTGGTCGTTCGGACCCGGGAGGATGTGCGCTATGGCTATGGGTGCCGGGACCTTGCTCAGTGCCGTGCATCTCCTTTGCGACGACCCCGCGGTCGTGGTGATCTCCAACCTCGCCCATGGCGCCACCTACGGGATCGCCGAACTGTCGGTGTTCTCACATGTGTCGGTGAAGCTTCCCGACGACATCCGGGGCAGAGGCCTCGGCTATTTCACACTCAGCTACAGCCTGGCGATGGCCATCGGCCCCCTGATGACCATCGGCCTGGTGAACACCGGAAGATACGACGAGGTGTTCCTCCTCGGACTCGTCGCATCTGGACTCTCCATGTGCTCCGCTCTGCTGCTCGGCAGGGTCGGAGGGGTGCCACAGGTGTATCGGAAGGAACGGAGGAGGTACATCCTGCGGAGGACCGCACCCGTCTCGACCGTCTCCCTGATCTTCCTGATCGCATACTCCGGCCTCCTCACCTTCATCGCGCCGTTGGGTGTCTCGCTGGGGATCGAGGGTTTCACCCATTACTTCTACGTGGTGATGTCCGTGGCCACGGTGGTCAGCAGACTGTTCATCGTCGGAAGGTACGACGAGGGAGGTCCGGACAGGGTGCTCATACCGTTGTTCGCGGCGTTCGTCGCCTCCTTATTGGCCATCGGATGTTTTCCCACGGGGGCGGTCCTGCTCGCCGCAGCGTTCCCGATCGGATTGGCCCTCGCCGGAATCCAGGCGATCGGTCAGGCCATGGTGGTGGACGGCCTCCCTCCGGAGGACCACAGCATGGCGATAGCGGTGTTCCAGATAGCCGTGGATTCAGCATATCTGGTGGGGCCCGTGGTCAACGGGCTGTCGGTGGACATGTTGGAAGGTGGCGCGATATTCCTGGTGATGGCTGTCATCGGCGCCGCGTCCATGGCGGCTTACGTTTTCTACAGGAGACGTCTCCAGACGGGTGGAATGCAGGGTCGCGAAATGTGACGTCCGCGCCCGCACCACCCTTCCGCAAAGAACCTTATTTACCAATCCTACGATACACGGCCGAGAACCATGAGCACCATTATGGAGCAGGCCCGCAGGGGAGAGGTCACACCCCTCATGTCCGCGGTGGCAGAGAAGGAACACGTTTCCCCGGAGTTCGTCCGCAACGGTATCGCATCGGGACGCATATGCGTGCCGCACAACCCCGTTCACGACCCCGAACCGGCCGGCATAGGCGAAGGCCTCTCCGTCAAGATCAACGTCAACCTCGGAACATCTAGAGACATCGTGGACCTGAACTCCGAGCTGGCGAAACTCAAGGTGGCCATGAAGTACGGTGCGGATGCCGTCATGGATCTGAGCACCGGTGGCGACATAGACGCGATCAGGGCCCGCATACTGAAGGAATGCCCTGTGATGACTGGCTCCGTTCCAATCTACCAGACCGGACTGACCGCCGCCAGGAGGAACGCTGTCGTGGAGATGACGGAGGACGACATATTCTCCGGGATCGAAAAGCACGCGAAGGACGGGATGGACTTCATGACCGTCCACTGCGGCATCACTAAGGAGAGCGTGGGGTGGCTCAGGAGGTCCGGAAGGGAGATGGACGTCGTATCCCGCGGCGGTTCCTTCCTGACCGCGTGGATCCTCCACAACGACGAGGAGAACCCACTCTACAAGAACTTCGACTACCTCCTCGAACTGGCGAGGAAATACGAGTTCACCCTCTCTCTCGGGGACGGCTTCCGCCCCGGGTGCATCGACGACGCGTCCGACCAGGCCCAGCTGACCGAACTGATGACACTGGGCCACCTGGTCCGCAGATGCAGGGATGCGGGCGTCCAATGCATGGTTGAGGGTCCGGGACACGTACCCCTCGGACAGGTGCCCATGAACATGCAGCTGCAGAAGAGGCTGTGCGACGGGGCCCCGTTCTACGTCCTGGGGCCGCTGGTGACCGACATAGCGCCCGGTTACGACCACATCGTCGGAGCCATCGGAGGCGCGGTGGCCGCCCAGTACGGTGCGGATTTCCTCTGCTACCTCACTCCCGCGGAACACCTGTCGCTGCCCGACGTCGACGACGTGAAGGAGGGTGTCATAGCCTCGAAGATCGCCGCCCACGTGGGAGACCTGTCGAGAGGGATCGGCAAGGATTTGGATACGAGGATGGCGCTCGCCCGTAAGAAACTCGACTGGGAGACCATGTTCGACGTCTGCATAGACGAGGAGAAGGCCCGCAGATACAGGTGTAGGGGATGCACCGAGAAGGAAGACGGCTGTTCCATGTGCGGAGACGTCTGTGCCATCAAGATCGTGAACACTTATCTGGACAAGAACGGTGGAGAAGGCGATTGCTGAAGGCGGTCGCCTTCCACCCATCGCTCAACCATGCATCGCAAGGTATGCGGCGATGAAACAAAGGAGGACGGCTGCGGCCGCCACTCCGAACACGATTTTGGATTTCATGCGACTGCATATCACATCCACATATTATCGGTTTCGAACATGGAACCGATCTGAAATGGAAAGAGAAGGAGCCACTGGAGGGAATCGGACCCCCGGCCTACGGTTTACGAAACCGCCGCTCTACCGCTGAGCCACAGTGGCAACGAATCCCGTCATTTAGTGGTAATATAAAAAGATGATTTCATTTCAATCGGTCATATCCGCATCGCGACCTGCGGTAGCTGGGGAACATGTCCCTGAACACCACCGCATCCTTCTCGATCAACGGCGATTCGCATATGAACGTGCAATCCTGGGAGGAACCGTCGAGAAGGTCCGCCAGGATCTGCATGTCTGGTTCCTTCGCGTCCAGGGGAAGATGGGAGATCTCACCCTTGCTGCCGTAGTTGATGCAACTGATATGGAAATGGGCTATCTCGCCGCACAGGGGGAAGAACTCGTCGATCAGCGATTTCATGTCGTCCACGGTACGGAGACATCCCCTACCCCTCGCATGCACGTGCGCCACGTCGAGGACCGGACGCACCCCGTCGACGGAGTCCATGACCTCGGAGATCTCCTTCAGGGTACCGAACTGCCCCGTCTTCCCCATGGTCTCCACCCCGAGTATGACGTCGTGGATGCCTTCGTCGTCCATGACGTTCCTGCATTTCGAAAGTCCGTCGATGACCGACTGCGTGGCGGTCTCCGGACTCTTCCCGTAGGAGGCGGCGTGTATCACGATGATGTACGCACCGAGGTTGTGGGCGGCACGGACGGTGTCCATGACCCACCCTATGCTCTTCTCGCGGGTCTCATCGCTGTCAGAATTGAAACTTATGAAATAAGGTGCGTGGCAGCTGAGGCGGATGTCGAGCTCCCTGGCCCTCGAACCGATCTCGGCAGCCCTTTCCGCCGAGATGCGGGCACCGCGGACGAACTCGACCTCGAGGGCGTCCAAACCGAGATCCCTCGTGTATCCGAGCGGATCCCCCGCCTTCTTTCCCTCTTCCGGATAACCTGCCGGTCCGAACCTCATGAACGACCGTTATACGGAACCCCGATATGAATTGAACGCAACCCTGTTCCCTTCGGACGTTTGCACAGGCATGTGCATCGAGGTCGCGGAACCGGCATCGGTTCTCTCGGGAAGCGACCGATTGCCTGGCGGCTGAAACGGAATTGGGATACAGGCCCCATCCGTGGTAGTAGGTGCGAGGGGGACGCGTCGACAGGAGGATCAGCGTCACGACACCCAGGAGGATCTGTATCCAGAGCTCGAGGTCCAGGAATTGTTCCGCCATGTCGTAATACAGACCAGTTATCAGAGAGAGCACC
This sequence comes from Candidatus Methanomethylophilaceae archaeon, assembly GCA_017475875.1. Taxonomy (GTDB): domain Archaea; phylum Thermoplasmatota; class Thermoplasmata; order Methanomassiliicoccales; family Methanomethylophilaceae; genus Methanoprimaticola. The sequence goes on along the minus strand of JAFVET010000155.1, from coordinate 2,703 downwards.
GACATCGCCAGGGAAAGTTTGTGGGACAGAGGGGAACCCCATAGCACCATGGCCGCGAGTGCGAGCAACACCAGGGAGAACACCATCTGGCTCACCGCATCGTAATGCAATATGTCCGCGAATTCGGGATAGACCATGGCGCACATGCTGTCGAACGCCATGTTGATACCCAGCACGAACATGGCGGCAACCGCATAGTTCGCCCCGTAGGGACGGTCGATGTCCATAGGCCGTCCATCGCCTGCAACTATATATCGGTGACCTGGGGGATGCGCCGTAATATATCCTCTCGATAGGAACGTGGTCGTTCCATAGGTCCCGGAAAGGGATTGAGACAAGATGCTCTGACAGATGGGATCGGTCGACCTCACCTGAATCTGCGCCAGGATCGGACCGAATCCAAGTCTATTCCGAAAATATGTTACATGTTGACGATTTTCGGAATTCAGATGCTTTCAGGATCCATGAGGAACTCGATCAACCCCATTCTGACGATCCCGTCCTCGTCGCACCTGCGACCCCTTCCGTCCATAGTGATAATGATCTTCCTGAACGAGTCTTTCAAAGAAAGATACGGTCTCCGTTCACGGTTCCACACTTCCTCCCCGTCGATACGGTACGCGGATTGGATGTACACCCTGTCGTTCCCGCGGTTTGCGACGAAATCCACTTCGCAACCGATCCTCTTGCGCTTGCCGCCATCGGATTCGGTCCTGTATATCGAACCGATGTCCACGTCGAATCCCCTGGTGCGAAGCTCGTTGTAGATAATGTTCTCCATCACGTGTGACGCGTCGTTCTGCCTGAAATGCTCCCTGGCGTTCTTCAAACCGACGTCGGCGATGTAATACTTCTTCTCCGAATCTATGTGCTTCCTTCCTTTGATGTCGTATCTCCGGGCTTCTTCGAAGAGGAACGCGTCGCACAGGTAGCCGACATAGTTCTTGACCGTCTTGTCGGTTATCTTCGAGCGGTTGTTCGTACGCATGGTGTCGGTTATCTTCTTGATGCTGCTCGAAGAACCGATCGAAGACACCAGGACGTCTGTGAGATCGCCCAGCTCCCTTGTGTTCCTGACCTTGTGTCTTTCCACTATGTCGGTCAGGTACACCAGTTCCATCAGATTCGTCAGGTAATCCGTCTTCTGCTTTTCGGACACGTATTGGAAAAGCTCCGGCATCCCCCCGTAATCCATGTACTCGTCTATGCAGTCGCGGGGATCGACGCCCTTGGCGCCCACGAACTCCCTGAACGACAGGGGACGTACCCGGATTTCGGTGCTCCTGCCCCTGAATTCTGTCACGATGTCTTTGGAGAGGAAACGGGAATTGCTACCGGTGACGTATACGTCTACGTTCCTGCGATGGAGAAGACTGTTCAAGACCTCGAAGAAACCGGTTACGAGTTGGATCTCGTCGATGAGGACGTAGTACATGTCGTCGTCCTTGATTTTCGAGAGGATGTCCCCGTATAACGTGTTCCTATCCCGAAGGGTCTCGTTCTCCAACATGTCTAGCTCATACCCGAGTATGTGGGAGGGCGCGATTCCGGAATCCAAGAGGTGTTGGGTGAACAGTTCGAAGAGAAGGAACGATTTACCGCATCTCCTGATGCCGCTTACTACTTTTATGGAGCGGGTGTGCTTGGCCTCTACGAGCCGTGCGAGATAATCGTCCCTTTTGATTATCATGTCTATTCCGAAAATATGTTACATGTATAACATTTTCGGAATAGGATTATCGGAAACATCAAAACGTAGGTCGGGGAGTGGTCGGACCCGACTTCCCACGGTCCAACCCTCTATCAACAAACGACAAGACATGAGTGAAATGCAACCGAGAACATCCTTCCCGAGCGGGAAAGTCGTTTCGCGATAAGAAGAAACACCGGCGCCCCGAACGTATTCGTCTCAGGGCGCCGTACAATGTTCATTTGAGACGCTTGCCGTCGCTGAAGGCGTTACCCACGGGTTCGCCCAGGCCATAGTACCTGTGACCAATGGGATCGTAGGTGATCGGCATGAGCTTCTTCGGATCGATCTTCCCGTCCGTCAGGATCGATTCGTCGGCCTTGACGTCGACTATCTTCCCGAAAAGAGCAGACGTCTTGGGCTCGTAGCTGATGAACTCGCATTCCATGCTCATCGGAAGCTCGTCTATGAGGGGAGCATCCACGAGGTCGCTCCTGGTGGCGTGCCATCCGGACCTCGCGAACTTGTCCGGGACGTCCTTTCCCGAGACGATGCCCACGTAATCGGAAGAGACCATCGTGGACTCCGTGGCCATGGAAACCGTGAACGCCTTGCGTTTGAGGATGTTGTCCGTGGTCTTGTGCGTCTTGTCACAGCAGATGAAGATCTTGTCGTCGTCACCTATGGAACCCCATGCCGCGTTCATGGCGTTGGGCGTCCCGTCATCGTTGTACGATGCGATTATGAAGACCGGCATGGGATACACCCATGTCTTGGGACCGAAGCTCTTTCTGGCCATGGGTGCGGAAGAACGTCGCCATCAATAACCGTATCGGCCAGATTCCCACAGATAGCGGTTCAGATGTCGACTGATGATGTCAGTGCTCACGTCATCCGCACGGTCACCGGACGGCCTGGCATGCCAGGGGGACATTTCTTTTAATAGGGGGCGAGTATCAAGACCAATATGAAAGCGGCCAAGGACATGCGGATATTGCATTACCTCCGTCCCT
>JAFVET010000154.1 GCA_017475875.1 Candidatus Methanomethylophilaceae archaeon | reverse complement strand
CAGAAGATCGTGGACAAACAGAGCACCCGCATGTACTACTTCAACAAGTACGAAAGGGTCACCTATGTGAACTACCCCATCAGCGACAAGATCGGTGCGGAGTACCTCGTGCTCCAGCTCCTCCTCGCCATCAAATCCTACGACATGCTCAAGGCGGTCGACGACACGACCCCCAAGAACTACAGCAACGTCTACCCCGGAACGGACAAGATGCCGGTCATGGGCAGCTGGAGGGAGATCACCATCGAGAGCCTCAACGACCTGTACAACAAGGGCACCATCGGAACCTTCATGCAGTGGACCGGCGGCCAGAACGTGGACTACATCTGGGACAAGGCCGTCGCTTCCGGACTCGCCGACAAGATGTCATTCGTGATCGTGCCCTGCCAGGGCCCCGACGTCATACAGGGTGTCCTGGAACTCGCGTGCATGCTCGGAAACCAGAGCCTGTCCGACGACTACAAGGCCTGGTACGACGAGGCCATGGGACTCATGGACTCGATCGAGCAGAAGATCGGTTCCAAGAAGACCGTGACCGCGGTCAGGTGCTACAGCACCAACGTCTCGCAGATCGCCGCCTTCGGCTCCGCCCAGGGTCCCGCCCTCTGGTTCAACAAGGTCATCAACTTCCAGGACCCCTACGTCGGGAAGACCAACTTCACCTCGCTCGGATCCGTCGAGAACTTCAACGCCTCCGCCACCGACGAGGTCGTCGTGATGTTCCAGAAGAACTGCGACTGGAGCGAGTTCAACGGTCTGGTCGAGGACTACCTAAAGGCGGTCTACGGTTCCACCACCCAGTTCAAGAACGAGAAGATGTACGTGGTCGACTTCGAGATGATGCCGTTCGCGGCCGGACCCGCGGGATGCTACATCCTCGCCGCCCACCTCTACCCCGAACTCTTCGACCTCGACAAGGCCCTCGACTTCCTCCAGAAGTACCTGGACGACTTCGCGGTGAGGAGCGGTGCCGACGCCCGCCAGGGATTCACCTACACCGGTGCCGGATACAGCAAGTGAGGTATCGCGAATGGCTGATGGACAGACCGGCGGGAACGATTACGTCAAGCGTGCGGCCGCCATCTGGACGTCCGAGGACGACACCGAGTCCGAGGAGTCCAGGGCCGCGGTAACGGCCTACCGCACGTCGGAACTCCGCAAACTCGCGTTCACGTTCGCGTGCGTGATAGCCGCCGTCATCGTGGCCGGCCTGTCCATCACATACGGATCGATGGACATCGGGTTCCTCGAGTGCTACGGCATCATATGGGAGCACCTGACGGGACACGTCAAGGACATAACCCTGGACTACATCGTCGTCGACGAGCGCCTCCCCAGGATCGCGGCCGCACTGATAACGGGTGCCGGTCTCGCGATAGCGGGATGCGTCATGCAGTCGGTGATGAAGAACCCGCTCGCGGACCCGTACACCACCGGGATATCGTCGGGTGCAGGATTCGGGGCCACGCTGGCGATCACGCTCGGAATCTCCCTTGTGGGAGGGAACTACTCGATCGTGGTCAACGCCTTCGTGTTCGCCCTCATCCCGATGGCCATCATGCTTTCGGTGGGAAAACTGAAGGGTGCCTCCCCCACGACCATGGTCATGGCCGGTATCGCGGTCATGTTCATCTTCAACTCCTTCTCGACCGTGCTGAAGCTCAACGCCGACCCGGATGCGCTTGCGAAACTGTATTCCTGGACGGTCGGTACGGTCGCCGACTGCAAATGGTCCGAGATCCCGATCATGGGGGTCGTCGTCCTCGCGGGCATAGTGCTCACCCAGTTCTTCTCCCGCAAGCTGAACATATTGGCCACGGGGGACGACAGCGCCAAGGCCATGGGCCTGGACGTCGAGAACATGAGGATCCTCCTCCTGCTCCTGATATCCCTGGTGGTGGCGACAGTCGTGAGCTTCACCGGACTCATCGGGTTCGTAGGTCTCGTATCGCCCCACGTGTGCAGGATATTCGTGGGGGCCGACAACCGGTACCTGGTGATATCGTCGGCGATGTTCGGAGCCGTGCTCCTGGAAGTGGCGGATTTCATCGGACGCACCGTGATCGCACCTGCGACCCTGCAGGTAGGAGTGGTGACCGCGTTCATCGGAGGACCGATGTTCCTGTACCTCATCCTGAAACAGAAGAAATCGTCCTGGTGATACTATGGAGATCGACATAGAGAACATGGACGCCGGGTACGGTACGACCAAGATCCTCCAGGGGATAGACCTCCACCTGGAGGGCCCCGGTCTGACGTGCATCATTGGTCCCAACGGGGTCGGGAAATCGACCCTCATCAAGTGCATGAACAAACTCCTAACCCCCACTGCGGGGACCGTCAAGGTCAACGGCCGCGACGTCAAAGAGATGACCCGCAAGGAGATAGCGGAGATCATATCCTACGTCCCGGTCCAGTCGGACGACGTCTTCGCCATGCCGGTGTTCGACACCGTCCTCATCGGAAGGGCGAACAAGGGTGGTTGGAGGACTTCGTCCACCGACATCATACGCGTGAAGAAGGCCCTCGAGGTCCTCGACCTTACGGAATACGCGGACAGGCCGTTCAACGAGCTCTCCGCAGGGCAGCACCAGACGGTGGCCATCGCCAGGGGCCTGGTTCAGGAGACGGAGATCCTGATCCTGGACGAACCGACGTCGAACCTGGACATAAGGCACCAGATCTTCGTCACGTCCCTGATGCACGAGATAGCCGTTTCCAGGGGGATCATGGTGATAATGATCAGCCACAACCTCAACATCGCGTCGATGTTCGCTGACAACGTGGTCCTGATGGAGAAACCGGGAAGGATCAAACAGGTGGGACCGGCCAACGACGTCATAACGGCGGAGAACATACTCGAGGTCTACAACGTCAACTGCGAGGTCATCCAGCACCAGGGAAGGCCCGTGATCCTCCTGGACCAGGTACTCAACTGAACGTCTCACATCTCCCTGCCAAAACATTCGGGTTATATATTCCATTAAAACCTGCACCTCCGTACTGAAGGTGGTGCAGGTGCTCATCAGATTCTGGGTGGAAGGGTACCGCTGTTTCAGCCAGCGGACCGAGATCGACCTGACGGACAAGAAGAACTACAAGTTCGGCGTCGAATGCGTCAGAGGGGATTTCCTGGACAAGATGGTCGTCCTCGGAGGCAACAACGCCGGGAAGACGTCGTTCGGTTTCGCGATGACCGACATCGTGTCCACCGCCGGCGGGTTTACCAAGGACATCGGACAGAGAAACGCGCGGTGCTTCCTCAACAAGGGCTCCGGCACCGACAGGGCGACGTTCCACTACGAACTCACCCACAAGGGCTCCGTCATAACGTACGAGTACTCCAAATCCGCCCCCGACACGCTGGTGTCCGAATCCCTGACCGTGGACAGGAACGTAGTGTTCAGATACGACCTCACCGACGGATCTCAACCGTACTTCGACCATGAGACGCTCCGTTCCGCGGGAACGATCGTCCCCGACGGCGGTAAATCCGTCATACTGACGGTCGCCGAACGCAACAGACCCGACGTCGATACTGCGGTCTGGACGGTCTACAGCTTCGCGAGGCACTCCCTCTACTACATGGCCATGTGGAGGATGGACGTCCACATCGGCATCATAGGCGAGCAGGACGATGCCGAGCGGTACCTCGTCCGGAACGGCATGGTGGACGAGTTCAGGACATTCCTCAGGGATGTGGGTTCCATCGACCTGGACCTCGTATCGGAGGACGGTCGTCTCGCCGTGTCGACGGCCAACGGCACGCTTCCGTTCTCCGAGACCGTGTCACGGGGGACCATGATCCTGTGCCGCCTCTTCTGTTGGATCAGAAGGTGCCGCGAACGCGACGCCCTCATATTCTTCGACGACTTCGACGACATGTTCCACTACCGCACGGCCGAGAACGCCATCCGCTACATCATCTCGAGCAACAGGGCCCAGTGCATATTCGTCACGCACAACACGGGACTGGTGTCCAACGACTTCCTCCGCCCCGACTGCTGCTTCATCATGGACGGCGGCACCCTGAACTCCTTCGCGAGCCTCACGGACAAGGACATCCGCCGGGGGCACAACCTGGAGAAGATGCTCCGCGGCGGAGAATTCGACAGGCACGTCGGTTGAAGAGCGAATCCAACACGTACATGGTCCCCTCGATGCCCATCAGCGGCTTCTTGAGGAAGTCGAACGTGGACGACGAGGGGAACCCTATGTCCACGCCTTTCCAGCAGTTCCCCGAACGCTGCTCCAACAACGCGATGTCGCCGGGTGCGAACAGGTAGTCCGGACGATCGGAATCCTCCACCATGCCGAACGAATCACGGAGGAAATCCCCGAGTGGGGCGCAAGTGGTCTCTTCCGCCACTATGTCGAACGTCTTCCCGACGAGACTCTTCCCAGAGGCGGTTATGGAACCGTACGCGCGCCTCTTGGCCTTCCGCACCATGGAGAGGCCGTGGGACAACGGCGTCCCGACCGCATCCCCCACCGCGTGCATGAACTCCTCCGTCGCGTCGAAACCTATGGGGCAGCGCCCTATCGACACGGACGGGATGCCGTACCTTTCGGAATAGAACCGAGATGTAATTGCAGAATACGCTGGATCCACCACGATGTTGCACGATGCGTTCACCGATCTGCGGAGCTCGTCCACGGTACACCCGGCACCCACCGGACACACGACCTTCAGGCCGGCATCCTTGAGGAAGTGGGCGAGTTCGTGACGGAAGGAGTACCAGTCCTTGTGCATGATGCTGAGGCCGAGTATGTTCACCCCGCCCTCGACGGTTTCCCCTTTTTCGGGATGCAGACCTTCCAGTATTTCACGGATGCTCTGGTCGAAACCGACGCAACCCCTGTCGGACAGACGGTCCGTGTCGAGGACCATCGTCCCCTCTCCTGCCGTGTAGCGGTCGCAATCGTCCCCGACGATGGATATCCCGGGCGAGCACATCAGGACCCTTAGCGCATAGTCCTCCGAACAGACGTGGTCCATCACCGCCCCGAGCTTGGACGACGTATCCGAATAATAGTCCTCGGGACGGATGTTCGAATACGGTATCGCGGTACCTCCACCGTAGAACGAGGGGTCGCGGACCTCGGTCCGTGGCATCACGTTCTGCGATCCGAGGAGCCCTTTGCGACATCCTGTCTGTCCGTGCAGGACCACCGTGGCGTCTGTTATCCCCTGGACCGCCATCGACGCCCCTATGAAACCCGTGGGTCCGATCGTGTGATCGTTCATTCCAACACCTCCAACCTTCCTTCTTTCCCGATGAGACGAACCCGCTGACAGCCCTGACGAACTCCAGGGACGCCTGGTACGAGATGCACGACCCGGTGTAACGCATCACGCCTACACCGTCCGACGTACCCGTGCAGTCCACGGTCACGTCAGGTCCGGGAACGGGTTCGTGTTCCCCTGGATCTTTTGATGGAACGCGTCCAGCGGACTTCGGTGAAGTCCCAGGCGTACCGAATGTGACCGTGCAACCGCATGCTTCCAACGTCTCGGCCATCCAGACGTCCTCTTTGGGCGACCAGGTGACCACGTCCACCGACCTTCCTTCGAGAACGGCACAGTGCCTTTCCACGCAACCTTCGAAATCCTCCCGCATGGCCGCGACGACCTCCGGTATCGACTCTGGCCTGCCGACGCGTGTCAACAGTTCGGCGACCTAATCCCTCGTCTCCCCGTATCCCCTCGGAAGGGGGAGATCCATGAAACCGACGCCCTTGGCCTCCAATATCGCTTTCACCGCCAGGTTGTCCCTCCTGCGATCGCCGAGGACGGCCGTTCCGTAACGGCGCATGCGGACTATGTCCTGCAGACAGCAGTCGTCGAGGAAACCGGGTCCGCGGACCATGTCCATCATGCCGAGGAGACGGTCGAGGTTCACCATGTTGCCGGCACGGTGGAGGACCGCGAAGGAATCGTCCACCACGTTGACGAAATCTGGACTGGGTTCGACGGAACCGTCGATGAGGGTCGCCAGCGACCGGATCACCTCGATGTGCGCGTCGAAGCCGGAATCGACCCTGTTGGCGTCGACGTGCAGGATCGTCCTGTCGGGATGTTCCTCCCTGAGACTGGTTATCAGACGCTCCGTGTCCTCCCCTATCATCCCCGGAAGGCAGGTCGAGATCACCAGCACCACCGTATTCCCTGAAAGAAGCGATTCCAACGTGGCTTTGAGGGAACCCGAATGACCGAAGACCGCTCCGGAGGCGGTCATGTTCGAGCTGACTATGTTGTCCCCCGGTGAAACGAAGCAGTCGGGGTCCTCCAACGCATGCCGTATCCTCTCGGCGGAGATCTCGCGCAACATGGTGTATCCGCACGACCCGGTCCCGTGGACCACCACGGGGATGTCCGTGACCTTCGCACCTTCCAATACGGCCGAGACAGGACCTTTACCGATGCGACGGGGGACCATAGGAAGAGACTGCGTTTTCGTAACATCCATCCCTCCATCTTCCTCGGCCTTGTAGCGCCCCCTCTCACCGAAACGGACGTCCGAGTACAGACTGTCGAGCTGTCCGTCGGTCAAGGGGGTTGGAATGGCCATCGCATCGCCCACCAGCCTTTCCAGACGTCCCGCCAGTTCCTTGAATGCGATTGCTTCCTCCGATTCCGGGAACAGCTCCGAGACGGTACATCCGCGGGACTCGGCGGTACGGAACCTCTCCGTGCGCCCTATCCTACAGACGACCGGGACCCCTACGGCACGGGAGAAGCGGTCCACCAACTCGTCCTCGTTCTCGACACCCCTCCTGTTCAGGACCAGTCCGGCAACCCTGCCGTGGTCCGAATCGAAGGAGAGGGAACCTTTCAGGATGTTGTTGGCGGCGTACAGCGACATGTATTCGCCCGATGTCACCACGATCACCGCATCGGAATGCTCCGTGCGCATCGGTACGGCGAAACCGCCGCACACCACATCGCCGAGCACGTCGTACACCTCGAGGTCCGGACGCAGCGAACGGTAGTCCAGCTGCTCCAAGGTCTGGAACATGCCGATAATACCCTTCCCGGCGCATCCGACTCCGGGGCGCGGACCACCCACTTCGACGCACATGACGCCGTTGGACCCGGTGCAAACGATGTCCCCTAGACTCCTCTTCGACGGAGGGACGTCGCGCATATACCTCGTGACGGTGTTCGGGACGGACCCGCCCAAAAGGGAGCGAGTGGAATCCGCCTTCGGATCGCAACCGATCTGCAGGACCCTGCGACCCATGCCGGCGAAAGAATAGGAAAGATTGGACGCGACGGTGGATTTCCCTATCCCGCCTTTGCCGTATATCGCGACTTTCATGACGATCGCGGGTCCCACGGACTGAGGATATATAGGTGGGACGTGAGACGTAATTGTTTTACGACAGAATGACAAAGTCGATTGAGGAGTTGAATGGAAAATAAAGAAAGAAGAGTGGTTGACAGCGTGTCTGGGTTCCCGTACGCTTGCGCAATACAGTACAGACAGATACGCGGGCGGACTTTACTGCCGGGTTCGGGATGGGACCGGGTGTGACCCCGCCGCTATGGCCGTCATACCAAGACTCTCCATATTCACATACTATATAAAGATTCCTACTGTTTCGGATCCAAACTCAGACGGCTTTGATCTCGCCGCTCGCAAACTTATCCCTTACGCGCATCAGGACCTTGCCGAGGTTGTTCTCACCCACCCCGTCGACCAGTCCCCAATACGTGTCGCCACAGGTGTTGTTGTACTCGAGGAACGCATCCCCCGTGTCGACCAGCTTCTTCGCCAGGTCCGGATATTGGCTGAACTTTGCAATCTGTACGTCTTCCATGACCTGGATCCTGATGTCCTCCCATCCCGGACGCACGGTCATCTAATCGGCGAAGACCCTCACCCTTGCCGGGTCCAGACCCGCGAACCTCGCGCGGTCCTCCTCGTTTGCACACCTCTGGGCCTGGTACGCGGCCTCGCTGCTCAGGAACTTCAGGCCGTTAACCTCTACCCCGATCGGATACCACTTGTTCAAAAAGAAGTAGTCTCCCCAGAACCTCTCGATTTTCTCCATACGTTCACCTCGGGACGTCTGTCCGTATGGAACCACGGTTCGTCAGTATTTAAAAATAGTTGGAGATGTAATCCAATTTCATTTACGATACGTATGTCCGAAATCGGATCGCAGTTCCCCACCTTTGGATTGGAACGGCAGGATGAATCTGCCCTCCTCGGTGTCCGCCATGATCGACTTGACCGCGTACACCTCTTCGATGACTTCGGGGGTTATCACCTCTTCCGGAGCTCCGCTGTAGGTGAGTTTCCCGTCTCTCATCAGGTACACGAAATCCGAGTAATGGAGCGCCAGGTTCAGGTCGTGGACGGCTATGATCAGACCCGAATCCGAACCGTGGACGATGTCGGACATGACCTTCATCGTCTCCAGCTGGTAGCGGAGGTCGAGGGAACTCGTGGGTTCGTCGAACATGAAGAACCTTGGCCGTTGGGCGAGCGCACGGGCGATGAACACCCTCTGGCGCTGTCCGCCCGACAGTTCGTTTATGAAACGTTCGGTATACTCGAGCACGGCCATGCGCTCCAACGATTCCTGGACTATCTCCAGGTCGTCCTCCTTCGGTTCCCAGCCCATGTAAGGACTACGTCCGGCCAGAACCGTGTCGAGGACCGTGGTGTACGGCATGTAGCTGTAGCTTTGGGGAACGTACGATATGATCTTGGCCCTGTCTCCGAGACTTATGTCACCCAACGGGACGTCGTCAACGTAGACCTCCCCCGACATGGGTTCGGTCAGCCCTGCCAGAGTCCTGATGAGGGTTGACTTCCCGGCCCCGTTGGGACCGAGGACGGAGACCACCTGTCCGGTATGGAACTCACCTTCGAACCCGTGGACGACGACGTCCCCGCCGTATCCCTGGTCGAGTCCCTCGGCCCTGATGATCATTCCAACACCCTCCCGTTCCTGCGCGTTATGATATATATGAAGAATACTACTCCGAGGAGGTACTTGATCACACCCCCCGGGATCTCGATGGGGGCCAGGATCGTGCGGGACACCGTGTCGGAGACGAGCAGTATGAGCGCTCCTAGCACACCGGACACGGGCACCAGGAACCGCTGGTCGTTGCCGATTATCATCCTGCAGATGTGCGGGGCCATGAGGCCT
>JAFVET010000153.1 GCA_017475875.1 Candidatus Methanomethylophilaceae archaeon | reverse complement strand
TGAGGTGATTCCCATGGTAGACACCACAAGGAAATGCTCTTTCTGCGGTGCGTCCATCGAGCCTGGAACCGGCAAGATGTACGTGAAGAAGGACGGAACCATCCTCCTCTTCGACACCAACAAGTGCTACAAGAACATGATCCAGCTCAAGAGGGTCGCGAGGACCACCGAGTGGACCGAGAAGGCCGCCATCGAGAAAGCCGCAAGGCTCAAGGCCTCCGAGAAGAAGGAGTGAGCCGCATGGCGATGGAACAGACCTACCTGATGATCAAACCCGACGGAGTCCAGCGCGGACTCTGCGGCGAGATAGTCTCCCGCTTCGAGAAGAAGGGACTCAAGATCGTCGCCATGAAGATGATGGTCATCTCCAAAGAGGTCGCCGAGAACCACTACGGCGAGCACAAGGGAAAACCGTTCTTCCCCTCGCTCATCTCGTACATCACCTCCGGTCCCGTCCTGGCCATGGTCCTCGAAGGAGAGAACGCGGTCTCCATCTGCAGGAACCTGATGGGAAAGACCAACCCCGCCGACTCCGCCCCCGGAACCATCCGTGGCGACTACGCCATGGTCACCGGATGCAACATCATCCACGGATCGGACTCCCCCGAGTCCGCCAAGAGGGAGATCGGCATCTTCTTCAAGCCCGAGGAACTCGTCAAATACGACAGGACCTCGGACAAGTGGATCTACGAGTGAAGTTCGCTTGAAACCCCTTCCCAAACCTCTTCCCTACCCGAAGGCGGTTCTATGGCGATAAGGCAACCTGTAGTCAGTGTTCTCGGACATGTGGATCACGGCAAAACCAAGCTCCTCGACCGTATTAGAGGGACGTCGGTCCAGGCCCACGAAGCAGGGGCCATTACGCAGCACCTCGGGGCCACGGAAGTCCCCATCGACCACATCTACAAGATGTGCAAGGACCTCATCGGGAACAAGAAATTCAGCGTGCCGGGACTTCTCTTCATCGACACCCCCGGACACCATTCGTTCGTCACGCTCAGAGACAGGGGCGGGTCCCTCGCCGACCTCGCGATACTCGTCATCGACATCAGGGAAGGCGTCATGCCCCAGACCATCGAGTCGATCAACACCCTCAAACGCTCGAAGACCCCGTTCGTGATAGCCCTCAACAAGGTCGACACGGTATCGGGATGGATCAGCGAGGAGGGCAGGCCGTTCGTCCTTTCGGTCAAGACCCAGCAGGACCACACCGTCGAAGAGTTCAACAAACACATGTACAACGTCATATCCCAGCTCGGTGAGCACGGGATCGGAGCGGACAGGTACGACATGATCGACTCTTTCACCAAGACTGTCGCACTCGTCCCGATCAGTGCCAAGACCGGCGAAGGGATACCCGACCTGCTCCTGATCCTCATCGGTCTCGCCCAGCGTTTCCTCGAGTCCAAACTGGAGAACGCCGAAGGCGGTGGCAAGGGTACGATTCTGGAGATCAAGGAAGAGCGCGGCATGGGAAAGACCCTGGACATGATCCTGTACTCGGGAACCCTCAAGAGAGGTGACACCGTCGCCATAGGCACCAGGGGCGAGCCCATCGTCACCAAGGTGAAGGCGATACTCAAGCCCAAACCCTTGGACGAGATACGCGACCCCCACGACAGGTTCGATTCCGTGAAGGAGCTCCACGCCGCGGCTGGTGTCAAGATATCCTGCCAGAACATCGAAGGCGTGATCGCAGGGGCGCCCATACAGGTCGTCAAGGGACCGAAGGACCCCGCCATAGCGGACCTTGCCGAGGAATCCGGAATCAAGGTCGTCACCCAGGAGAAGGGAATCACGATCAAGGCCGACGCGATCGGATCGCTCGAGGCCCTCGCCTACGAGTGCAAGGAGAGCGACATCCCGATCCGCAAATACGGGATAGGGGACATCACCCGCAGGGACATCGTCGAGGCCGCGAACGGCGACCGCCAGAACCAGGTCATCCTCGGATTCAACGTCAACATCACCAAGGATGCCGAGGCGGAGATGGAGAAACAGGCGGACCTCAAGGTCCTCACTAACCCTATCGTCTACCGCCTCATCGAGGACTACGTCGAATGGGTGGAGGACAGCAAGAAACAGACGGAATCGGACAAAAGGTCCGAGTTCGCTTTCCCCGCGAAGATCAAGATCCTCCCCAACTGCATATTCCGCGCGAGCAAACCCGCCATCGTGGGAGTCAGGGTGCTGGCCGGGCGCATCCAGCCCGAGCTCAGGCTGATCAACGCCGAAGGTCGCGAATGCGGGAAGATCCGTAGCATCCGCATGGGTGAAGATGCCCTCAAGGACGCCAAGCAGGGCGACGAGGTCGCGATAGCGATATCGGACGTCACCGCTGGCAGGCAGATCAACGAGGAGGACATCCTGTACGTGGACCTCATAGCCTCCGCGTTCAAACAGCTCAAGGCCCTCGACCTGACGGAGGACGAGAAACTCGTCCTCGAGGAAACGGCCATCATCAAGCGCAGAGAGGAGCCGTTCTGGGGGATGTGATGCGGAACCGCATGTTCGGCGAGGTCCTCTCGTTCGTCGACGACCTTGCCGTATCGCTGGATTCCGTCATACCCTTTGATCGCATCGACCCGTCCGACGTGATACTCTGCGGAATGGGCGGTTCGGCTATCGGTGGCGACCTCGTAGCCCGCACGTTCTCCGACAGGATCGGCGTTCCGGTTACCGTCAACCGTACCCCGGCTTTGCCCAACTGGGTATCCGAGAATACTTTGGCTGTGATCCTGAGCTATTCCGGTAACACCTCCGAGACGCTTTCGATGTACAGACAAGCGTTGGAAACGGGATGCCGTCGCATCTGCATCACATCCGGTGGCGAGTTGGCCTGGAAGGCCGGATCCGTAGGGGATCCCGTGGTACTCCTGCCCGAAGGCATCCAACCGCGCAGCTCCCTCGGATACGTTTACGGATACCTCACATCGATACTCGGAACGGCCCTGGGAACGGACTTCACGCAAGATGTACGCGACGCGTTGCCGGGCCTCCGCAGGACCGCGACAGCCATGGACGGCGGTCAGGCCAGACGCATCGCCGAAGCCATCGGGAACAAGGTCCCGGTCATATTCTCGGGACAGATGCTGTATCCGACGGCTTTCAGATGGAAGACACAGTTCAACGAGAACTCCAAATCGATGGCGTTCTCCGGTTCTGTACCAGACCTCAACCACGACAGCGTCGTCGGATGGTCATCGCCCGACGCGCTCGAATCGTTCCATCCGATATTCATCAGGGAAGATGGTGCCGACGAGAGGGCGCTGGATAAGGCCATCGAGGAACTGGTCGGTTTCGGGTTCGAGCCCACGGTGGTGTATGCGACCGGGCACACGCTTTCGGAACGCATGCTCAATGCGGTGATAATCGGCGACCAGGTGTCCGTGCACCTTGCGGACCTGCGCGGGGCCGACCCGCTCGAGGTGGACCGCATCAAGGAACTCAAAGGCATGGTGGCTCAGAGGTTGGGAACGGTAAGGAGTTAATCCGATGTTCATAACGAACCAGTTCTTCGCCATAGTCATGCCGTTCGCCCCCGTCATCGGCTTGGTGGTCGTACTGGACATCATCGGCATCTGTCTCCTCATATTGAGTGAGAAGTTCGATCCGCGCACGTTCGTATGTTGGTTGATCGCCCTCCTGTTCATCCCCCTGTTCGGTTTCCTGATCTACGTGATGTTCGGGTGCACGTGGTTCAACAGGAAGGCGGAATACCGCAAGAGTTCCGCGGAAAGACAGGTCTCCGGTGACACCGCCACCGAGGTGCGTCTCATCCCCGACGATGACGCGGCCGTGGAGATCCTCACAGACATCATATCCAAATCCAAAAGCGAGATCGATGTTCAATGCATCCCCGACACCGTCGCCGGAAGACTGGTACAAACTATATCCGAGGCTTCCAAAAGAGGTGTGGATATCCGTGTACTCGGGTCGCATTCGAAAGGCTTCGGTGACAAGACACTCGACGTGGAAAAAGTAGAACACCGGTCGTTCTCCGTCCGTAGGTGGATATCGCCCCCGTGGACCCCCGAACCCCGCTACGTCCGTTCCGCCGTCATAGTTGACCGCGACACCGCACTCGTCGGCGACGGCCCCTATCTTCTGGTGAAAGGGGTTGCGGCCCGGAGCGCCTCCGACCGCTTCGATGCGGATTGGGACCTGGAAAGAAAGCCGAAGGATGTCCGTGAGGACGGATTCAGGTCCGGGGGTGCGGACGTCGGGACCGACCGCGGGCAACAGACCTTCGCCGACACAGTGTGTTCGGCCAAAAGCAGCCTGGTTGTCGCGATACCGTACATCCTACCCGGGTCGGAAGTGATCGGCATATTGTCGATGATGTCCAGGTCCGGTGTTGACGTAGACCTCGTCGTCAGTCGGGAGAACAGGTTCCGTCACCAGTTCTGGAACACCGTCTCCGCAGTCGGACCGCTCTTGACATCGGGTGTCAAGGTCCATGTGTCGAATGAAGGGTTCAGGGGAAGCCTGGCGGTCGCGGACGGTTCCAAGGTCGCGACGGGGAGCCTGATCTTCGGAGAGAACGAGTACTACCTCTCGTCCCTCGCATACGGGGAATCCGACTGTGTTGTCGACGGGAAAGCCCTGTTGGACGGGACCGTTCCGTTGGATTCAGACGAGTCGTCGGGACGGAACCACCGCACCGTTCGCATACTGTCCCGCTTCCTGATGCACCTTCACCGAGGCACGTATTCCTGACCCAGTGACATCGGATGGATCCTGCGTTCCGAGAAATCGGAGAAACGGGCGAGGAACTCGTCCTCGCGACCGTGTTCCACACGCACTTTCACCTGCACGTTGTCCGTGTATGTACATTCCGGACGACCGACCAGGATGTCCCTCATGCGGCCTTCGAACTGACTGAAACGCGAATAATCCATGGAAAATGAGAACGCGGAGCACCTCACGTACCGGACCGTTTCCACGGAACCGAGCGCAAGCGAGGCGGTTTCGGTGTAGCAGTGGACCAGTCCGCCCGTCCCCAGCAACGTTCCTCCGAAGTAGCGGATCACCGTGACCATGACGTCGGAAAGTCCGGAACCCTTGATCACGGCCATGATCGGTTTCCCTGCGGTACCCGACGGTTCCCCGTTGTCGGACGACCTGTCGACTGGCTCGCACCCACCATACCTGGCCGCATAGCAGTAATGGGTAGCGTCGGGATACCGGGTCGCTAGAGCCGAAAGGTTCGACTGTATATCGGACTCGCACCTGCAAGGCTGGGCCACGCCTATGAAACGGGACCCTTTCATGTTGTAGCCGGATACGGACTCCCCCACCACGGTCACGTAGGAGGAACCGTTCTGCTCAGTCCCAGAATCTCTTGTTCTTGGCATAGAGGATCTCCGCGTTCATTATCGACCTCAGGAACTCGTCCTCGTCCACGTACATGCCCCTCAGGATGCGTGACGCCGCGTCGGGGCCTATCCCCCTTCCGGCAAGGGTGAGCGCGGCCCTGCGGCCCTGCTCGTTCACGAGGTTCGCGTTGCGGGTGATGCGCTGCAGGTCCCTGCGGTCCTGGCTCGACAGCTCCTTCTGCTTCACCAGACGGATCTGCTCGCGCTCGTATCCCTTCAGGACAGCGATCATGTTGCCCCCGCAGTTCGGACACTTGAAACGCTTCGGGGCATCGCCCACGCGGAACCTCGACTGCGAACCGCAGTTCAGGCACGATGCGAACAACACCTCGTCCTCGAGACGCTTCTTCATCGCCATGAGTATCGAGTGGTCCGCACGGACCGGCTGCATCAGCTCCTTGGACCTGACGATGCCTTCGAGGCCTATGGGCGATATCCCACCCTCCACGAGATTGATCTCGCCCGAATCGATCATGGACACCACGCGTTCTGTGTTCGGTATGTCGAGGTCCTCCCAGAGGACCTTGTTGAGGGCCTCCTCGTACACGGGGGTCCCCTCGTGAAGTTCGAACAACCTGCTGAAGTTCATGAAACGGTGGTCGGCCGTCTTCTCTATGATACCGAACTTCTTGGCCGCGAAGACGAACCTCCACCTGAGGAACGACGAGTTGACGATGACCATGCGGGTTATGGCCTCGACCGTCCCCGGTCTGATGGATTTCACGGTCGACATGATTGTCGCACGGTCCACGTTGCGGGGAAGCTCGAGTATGATGCGGTACGGGTCGGCGGTCATCCCGACGCTCTCCCCGAGCCTCGCGGTGAGCAGGGCTGAATAGATCTTGCCGAGGGTCTCGTTGACCCTCGTGCCGAAACAGCAGTTGATTATGGCCAACCTGTCCCCTGACTCCACGGTCACGACGCGGTCCGTCGGAACCACGTTGCGCTCCTCCTGTTCCGAAAGGTACTTCTTGACCACGCCGACGCAGGCGCCGTCGCCCGGGTAATCGGAGAAGTTGCGGAGACGGCGCATGCGGCCCACCTCCATGGCCACCTCGAACGGAACCGGTATGTCCGAACCGACCCACGACGGGACGGAACCCACCTCGCGGGCTTCTTCGACGAGGATCTCGTCCTCCCTCATCTCCACGATGCGCCACGTGCGGCCTTTCGCGATGAACAGCGCGGAATCCTCGGCGAACGTCGCCACGAAGCTCTCGTCGAGGGAACCGACAATCGCCCTCGTCCCGACGTCGCGGATCAGGTAGGTGCGTTCGTCTGGAATCATCGAGATGTTGCTGTAGAAATAGTCCATTCCCTTGCGGGAACGACGGAAACTACCGTCGTCGTCCACGAACAGCAGCTTTATCGAAGCCAACTGGTCGATGACGCGGTCCATCGTACCCCTGTCCAAAGTGGAGAAGGGATGTGCCCTTGTGATGGTCCTAAACTCGGTGTCAGGGTCGAGCTTCCCAGACATCGTCATCGCGATGAGCTGGTTGGCGAGGACGGACAGGGGGTTGCGACGGCCTTCGAAGGATTCCAGCTCCTTCGTATCACACCTGCGGGCGATGACCATCGCCTCCGCCACCTCGTCGGGTGCCGTCGCCAGAATCTTGGCACGGATGGTCTCCCCGATGCGGTGGCCTGCGCGACCGGCCCTCTGGATCATACGTGAGACCTGTCTCGGGGAGTTGAACTGGATCACCATGTCTGTGGAGCCCACGTCTATCCCCAACTCGAGCGACGACGTACAGACCAGCGCCTTGATCCTGCCGTTCTTGAAGCCGTCCTCCATCTCCATGCGGATCTCCTTCGCCAGGGAACCGTGGTGCACCTCCAACGGGAACCCCTCGTCCCACAGGTGGTAGCGGGCGGCCAGCCATTCCGCAGTCTCCCTAGTGTTGACGAAGAACAAGGTGGAACGTCCCGCCTCGATGATCTCGCGCGCACGCACCATCACTCCGAGGATGTCGGGGTCGCTCTGCAAACGGTCGAGAAGTTTGGAATCCTCGCTGGGCGGAGGCGATTCCACCATGATGTCGAAGTCGCGGTGGGTGTCGTGCTTCCTTACCGAGACCTTGCGCCCGATGCCTGCCAGGAACATGGCCACGTTGGCGATGTTCCCCACGGTCGCCGAGAGGCCTATGCGCTGGAACTCGCCGGCCAACCCTACCAGACGCTCCAGTCCGACGGCGAGCTGGGCACCCCTCTCCGTGTTGGCGAGCTCGTGGACCTCGTCGACCACCACCCATTGCACGTTGCGGAGGTGCTCCCTGAGCCTCTTCCCGGTGAAGAGGACCTGCAGCGTCTCCGGGGTGGTGATGAGTATCTCGGGCGGGTTGCGGGACTGGCTGTTGCGCTCGGCCTGCGGGGTGTCCCCGTGGCGGACGCCGACGGTTATGCCCATGCACCTGCCGTAGTGCTCCATCCTCACGAGCATGTCGCGGTTCAGAGCCCTCAGGGGTGTGACGTATATGCAACGGATCCCGCCCGTCTTCCCTTTGGTCCTGAAGATCGAGTCTATGATCGGGAGCATCGCCGCCTCGGTCTTGCCTATGCCCGTGGGTGCGACTATCAGGACGTTCTCCCCGGCCTGTATGCGCGGTATGGAATCCGCCTGCGGCGGTGTGGGTGACGTTATCCCGCGCTCGCGGAGGACGGATACGAGTTCGGGGGTCAGAAGTCCGAAGGACATGATAGGGACGGGGGCCTGGGCCCCCTGTGTTTAGAATCACTCGGAAGGAGCGGGCGCCGCCTCTTTGGGGGCGGTGACCTGGAGCAGGACCTGGGACAGGTCCATGACCTTGATGTTGGAACCGATCTTCTTTGCACCCTGCTGGAGGTTGAGCACACAGAAGGGACAGCAGGTGACCAGGATCTCGGCACCGGTGGCCTCGGCGTCCCTGATCCTCTCGGCGGCGATGTTGACGGCGAAGTCTCCGAAGGCGGACTTGTATCCACCGCCGGCTCCGCAGCAACGGGAGTTCTCCCTGCTCTTCTCCATCTCGACGAACTCTATACCCTTGATCTTCTTGAGGACGTTCCTAGGGGCGTCGTAGACTCCGGAGTGCCTTCCGAGGTGGCAGGGGTCGTGGTAGGTGACCTTGGCCTTGAACTCGTTGTTGAGCGGGAGCTTCTTCTCGTTGATCAGCTTCTCGGCGTACTGGGAGAAGTGGTAGACGTTCTGTCCGACCTTCGAGTAGTACTTTCCGAAGTCGGAGGAGACGGTCTTGAAGCAACCGGAGCAGGTCATGACCATGTCCTTGGCACCCATTCCGTCGGCCTTCTCGACGACGTTCTCGGCGCACTCGAGGGACAGGTTGGAGTTACCGGTCCTGAGGAGAGGGGACGAACAGCAGTACTCCTTCTCTCCGAGGCAGTTGATCTTGAGTCCAGCGCGGCTGAGGACGGTCACACCGGCCTGGGGGATGTGCTGCATCCTGTAGGAACCGGTGCATCCGGCGAACATGATGACGTCGGGTACGGCGGCCCTCTCGATGTCGGCGGGCCACCACGCGTCCCTCTTGGAGGGGGGCTCCCCGAAGGAGTTGTGGGTGTTGGTGACGTTCTTGGCGATTCCCTTGTGCGCGGGAAGCGGTCCGGCACCGTTCTTGAACATCCACTCCCTCATCTCCTCCCAGAACTCGACGAGGTGGATCTTCGCGTGGCACACGACCTCGCAGTTTCCGCAACCGGTGCACTTGTACATGGCGTCGACGAACTCGGGGGAGAGCTCGACCTTCCTCCCGATGAGGGGGTCGACCACGTCGAGACCGTTGGTGTCGATCTGCCTGATGTAGTAGATCTTACCCCTAGGGGTCACGGACTCCCAAGGGGTCTGGTTGTGCGCCTCGCAGACCTCGATGCAGTATCCGCACTGGAGACATGCGGTGAGGACCTTCTGGATACGGGGCAGGTTGTACTTGGTCAGCGCGAGGGTGGTCGCGGCGGGTTTCTCTTTTTTCTTGATCGTGAAGGGCATTTCCATACGATGGCCTCCGGAACAATCCGACTTATGCGGAGTCCACTTTCTGGGCCTATTTAATGCTTGCACCCTTCTATTAATAGGATGGACCGCATAGGCGGTGTCATAATGAGAATAAATGAGAATATACCGAGACGGACGTCCTCCAGCTCGGTATACGACGACTGGACGGGAAACGTGCTCCGCGACGTGGACGCGCGCGACCTGGACCCGGAGGCCAAGAGGGCGCTCAAGGCGGTCTACCTGCGCACCCATCCCGGTGACGAGGAAGCGTCGTCCGATTGGGACGACATGGAACTCCTGTCGCGCACCGGGTTCCTGAAGAGCAGGAAGATAACCGTTGCGGCGGCAATGATGCTCGGCAAGGAATCAGAGCAGCTCGTCCCCAAAACCGTCTGCATAAGGTGGACCCTGTTGGACGTGGACGGTAGGGTGGAGGACAGCCGCGAGTTCCACGGTCCGATGCTGTTGTCCGTCGGCCAGGCCGCGTCGATGGTGAGCAACTCCAGCTACACGCTCGAAGGCAGGACGGTCAGCACCTACCGCACGTCGCTCCTCATGGAGGCGCTCTACAACGCCGTGGCGTACCAGGACTACTCATCGGGAGGTACGGTTGACCTCGTGGAGCGGGCCCACGAATCGGTCACGGTGGTGAACCGCGGGAAGACCTCGATCGACATCCGTTCGGCGGTGACCCAGACGTCGCAGGGGAGGTCCGTGCCGCCGAACATGTTCCTCGTTAAGGCCATGCGCGGATCCGGCATAGTACCAGGCACCGGCTCGGGGATACGCGGGATGGCGATATCGCACATGTCCCGCCATCTGCCCCTGCCGACGGTGAGGTCTTGGGACGGGACCGTCGAGGTCACCATCCCCGGGGCCCGCCGCGGATCGTTCCCGAGGGCGTTGGACGCCCATCCCGGACTCGAACCCTCGACCATCCTCGACATGTGGGACCTCGACCGCGGGGCGTACGTCAGCGACCGTACGGCGAACCGCCTGGTGTCGCTGGGACTCGCCGAGATAAACGGCGGCGTCCCGTTCCTGACGACCGAAGCGAGGGGTCGGGAGATGCAGGTGTCGGACAGGGACGCGGTCGTCGAACTGATCGGGAGGTACGGAAGGGTGACGCGTGCGGACGTCGCGCTCCTCCTCTCGGACCGCCATACGGACAAGGACGAGAAGCAGATATCCACCATGGCTACGAACATCCTGCAGGGACTCCGCAAGTCGGGAACGATCGAGAAGACCGAAGGGAGCACCAAATCTGCATGTTACAAACTGGTGATGTGATCACAAGATGGTGGGCCTGGCCGGATTTGAACCGACGACCACCCGGTTATGAGCCGGGCGCTCTACCTGACTAAGCTACAAGCCCAATGGGCGTGGTTAAATACCCACGAAATAAAAAGATATCGTAGATTCTTCGCATCGTCGTGCGAGCTGCCATTGTTTGAGGTTGAACGTGCAGCACTGAACCTTGGACGAGATTATGGTGCCGTCCTTCCACATCCCCTCGAGCAGGGGCTAGACCGCGTGGAGCTCCTCCTGATAGGCTGCCGGATCGGACATGGCCTCCGGGCGGAGCCTCTTGATTATCGAACGCGTGCATATCATTGGGTTTTCAGAAATCACCCCGAGTATCTCCGATCTGGTTATTGGGGTCATGGATGATGAATCCAACTGTGCGTATTTAGAATCTTCATGACCCAAGGCCGTGCAGATGTACCCATCGACATCCATGTCTCTGCGACCATCGAAAAAACGGGCCGGATAGAGAGGAGACACACATTACCAAGTCCGAACAATATTGAAATAGGGGTTCCTGATGGGGACTGCTATGCCACTGACTGGTGTCACCGACGGCAGAAGGAGAGTCATCTTC
>JAFVET010000152.1 GCA_017475875.1 Candidatus Methanomethylophilaceae archaeon | reverse complement strand
CGCGCCCCATCCCGACTTCGTGCCGGTGTTCATAGAAGATTTGATGCAATGGGTCCGCACCACAGACCACCACCCATTGATCGTCAGCTGCGTTTTTCACCATGAGTTCGAATATGTACACCCATTAACGGATGGGAACGGAAGGACCGGAAGATTGTGGCAAACACTTTTGCTTTCCAAGTGGAACCCTGTGTTCGAATGGCTTCCCGTGGAATCAGCGATACGTGACCGCCAAACCGAGTATTATGAAGCAATAAGGAACGCGACTGATAAGGGAGACACATGCGTGTTCATAGAGTTCATTCTTGAAGCGATAAGGGATTCGCTGATAGAGGCCCTAGGTAGTGCCGACTCTGGAATGGAAACGAAAGTTTTCCACATCATCAAAGAAGGCAGATACACCAACGCAACGGATGTTGCCAGAATGCTAGGTGTATCGGAAAGAACCGTGAGGCGCGCTATCACTTCACTCAAGGAGAAAAATGCGATCAAAAGGGATGGTTCCACCAAAACAGGTCGCTGGGTTGTGGCTGAAACTCATGTGTCCGAATAAATGTCCGTGTAAATGTCCGAATAAATGTCCGTGTAAATGTCCGTGTAATCCTACGGGCGGTCTCTTATCATAACCGAGGGACTGGATCACCAGGCATGCATCAATTGACACATATGCGATTCCCAGTCAAGCGTCTTCGATGCACCTCTTCGGAAGGACGTATATCTCTCCGTCGGCATCGAGGCCGACCCTGGCCTCGACCTCGTACACATCCTTGATCGATTCGGTGATTGTGACCTTGGGATCCCCGACGGCGACTATCTCCCATTCTTCATTATGGCGCACACGTCGCGATATCTCGCCATGAGGGAGATGTCGTGTTGTACGACAACTATGGTCATGTCGGAACTTGAATTGCGCAATCTCTCACGCGCGCTAAAAAGATGCCCGCAACTTTTTGTCGGCATCCCGCTGCTGTGACCTAGTCATCAACTCTATGCGTAGGTGAGGTTCAAACGAAGCAAGAGACCACTTTTAACGAGATCGTTTCAGGTCGTACAGGGGAATGATCCAGAATCACGATGGCATGACACCACCGAATGGCCTATGCGAACGTCCCCGCGAGGTGCCGTAGACCCATCATGTCCTGTCCTTCCTGTTCCTCACGATGTACAACGCGACAAACGCGCCAGCGACAGCGACCAAAATCAGCCCCAGATAGAGGAACAACGACGTACCCGACCCGATGTCGCCGACGACCTCGAGTCCGAACGCGCTCGAAGACCAGGAATCGAGGTCCGCAGGCCTGCAGTGCACCGTTGCCGTATCGTTCAGGAATACCGTGTCTCCGCCTCCGGGGGCCTTCCCATAGGCGTAGACGTCCCGTAACTTCATGCAATCCGCGAAGGAATAGCCGCCCATGGAAGAAACCGTCTCCGGGATATCGATCTCCGTCAGGGAGAGGCAACCCCTGAACGCCGCCCTTCCGATGGACTCCGTTTGACCCAGGTCCACATGCGAGAGACTGACGCAATCGCGGAACGATTCCGCACCTATCTCGCTGACACCGCCCGGGATCTCCACCGACCTCAACAGCTCGCATCTGTAGAAGGCCCCGCTCCCGATCCCCTCCACCCCGTCTCCGAGCGTGACGTCGACCAGGGAGGTGCAGTAGCCGAAGGCACGGGCAGGGAGGTCTGTGTCCACACGCAACGTGGTGATGCCCTGGCAGATGTAGAAAGCCCCATCGCAGAGCCGTTCCACTGAACCCGGTATGTCGACCGCGGTCAGGGAGTGGCAGTCGCGGAACGCCTCGAACCCTATGTAGGCCAGGTTCTCCGTGAACAGGAAACCCCCGAGGTGCGTGCATGCCCTGAACGCCTCGTCCCTCACGTATTCGAGGGAACCGGGCACCGAGACCTCGGACAGGTCGTTGTAATAGAACGCCCTCTGACCGATCGACACCAGCCCCTCCGGGAGTACGACCTTTCCGATGTCGGACCTGCGCTCCACGGTACCGTCCGCCTGCATCTCCCCCGCGAAGGCGTAGTCGCCGACGGATGTGACGGCGAAGCCGTCCACGTAACCTGCGATTTCCAACCTCCCGTCAACGGGGACGCCACCGATGGCCGTCGCCCCGTCCGGCAGAAGGGCATAGTCCACACCGCCCTGGCTCACGACCTCTATCCTTTCCGCGGACGACCACTGACCGTCGGTACGGACTGCATGCACCCGGAAGCCGTCGAGAGCCCCGCCCCCGACCACCGTGTCGCCCATCAGATAGACGTCGGTGGCCGAACAGCCGGCGAAGGCTCCGGATTGTATCTCCTCAAGGTTACCGGGGACTATGACGACGGTCGAACCGCAACCGTCGAGGGCCCCTGAAAGGATTGTGTGGACGTCGTATCCCTCGAGCACGGAAGGAAGATGGAGGACCTCCGATGAGGTCTTGACCCCAGCGATCTCGCAATAATAGTCGGGATGCCCGCTGCCGTGGGTGACATACTCGTACGTAGTGCCGTCCGAATCGGTCTCGGTGGCATCTGACGATCCGGAAATCGCCAACGGAACGAACAACAGCGCGAGGAAAAGAACAAACAGCCGTCTCATCTGATCGCCAACCCCACGGCGGCCGCGGCCAGACGTGCCGCCAGGGGCGAGGACGCTCCCACCAGCACCAGGACGTCCCCGTCCCCCATGCCGTGGTGTTTCAACGTCTCCGCGAATTCCGGATCGGGTTGGTACACGTCCCCGTGCGGCGGAAGCGTGACTCTGCCTCCGTCCATCACGAAGACCACGGCCCCCTTGGCACCATTCCTGATAGCCGTATCCCTCACCGCCATCGGGTTGGTGACGTCGGCTGAGGCGCCTTTGACCAGAATCCCCTTCGTACACGGGCCGACCCCGTAGCCTCCATCCCCCACATCGACGAACGTCATATTGAAACCTGCGAAACTGGTCCGTCCGAGGTCCGTGAGCATTACGCCGGTCTGTCTGACGTCGACCCATCTCCAGTCACGGAGGATGGCGAGGACGCTCCTCATGCTACCCTCCCCGAGACCGACCTCCCCCAACAACCCCTTGCGCCCGACGCGGCCGTCGCGGTAAAGGGCGTCCATCGTCAGGAACAGGTGGGGATCCGAGTATCTGGCCAAAGGGCCGAACTTCTTCACGTTTAGGATCTCCATGTCACACCCTCCGGGCCTCGCATGCGTCCATGTACGGAACGAGGATGTCCATGACGTCCGACACGGACATCGACATCCTCGAGGCTATCTCCGGGATCGGAACGCCTCCGTCGAAGAGGATGACGACGTCCGACTGATCGACCGTCATCCCCCTCCCGACCAGCACGCCCTCCTTCTCCCTCATGCTCCGGGAGCGGTGGAGCGCGTCTAAGGTGTCCCTGTCGAACAGCGTCAGCATCCTCCTCCTGAACGCCATCTCCTGACCGGTCAGACGACCGTCCGACTGGTACGGATCCGCCGTGTCCGCCGGGGTATAGGCCCTGTTCCACCTCTTGCTCTTGCATGAGGGACATCTCAGAGGTTCGTCGAGCATGGTGGTCCAGCTGTGGCCGCACAGAACGCAACGGACCTCTTTGGCACCTTGGCGGTTCCAAAGGGTGGACCTGCAAGAGGGGCAGACCTTCGGGACCTTGCCGTTGACGTTCATCTTCCAAACATGTCCGCACATCCTGCAGACGTTGAACCCGGTCGCAGACCCGGGATACGTCGCGGGACCCAGGCCCTCCAGAGCAGGTCCGAAGCGGACGGCGTCCAATCCAGATTCTACACCCTCGACCATAGCTGGCAACCCCAATAATGGTTGGATGCAACAGCCATGAGTGCTATGATATAGGTTATCTGTCCAAACAGTCACATTCTGTGTTCCATAACCAGGATTGGGGGGTTCGGTCGTCGGCCCTCGGACCTGCCGTACAGCGAAAGGGGGTCGTCGGTATAGACGGAATCGTTCACCAGGATCCCGCTGTTGTCGAAAGCCGATTGGATGATGGTAAAGTCTTTACGGATATCCTTGAGGGAGACCCCGAGCCGGATTGAAAGCACCTCCGGACCCATCCCGCTGATGTGCAGCGCCAGCACCTCTGCCTGAAAACTCGTGATCTTCAGCCTTTCCGTCAGGAACTGGATGTCCCCTTTGTAATCGTCCTTGCGTTCGAGCATGCCGTTGACGACGTTTTCCCAGAAACCGTCGTACGTGCGCTGTCCCGCACGTCCGAGGAAGGTCTCGAACCTCACGCCGATGCGGCCTATCAGCTTGTCCATGTACTCGCAGCACACGGGATACCGTCCTTCCCACAGATACACGCAGCCGATGGCGTCCTTGAACAGGTAACAGAGCCTGTACGTCCCGTCGTCCCAAAGAGGGACCAGCCGCTCCGACGCGTCATCCTGGCAAACCACCAGCCCGCAACCCGGACAGACCCTGTCAGCCATCCCCCTGGAGACCCATTCCATCCCGCAGAGACCGCAACGACGTTCGGTCGAACCGGGTTCGGCCAGACAAGCCGGACACGTCCTCCCCCTCCCTGACGGAACGAAATACCTCCCACAGGCCCTGCACGACTCCGTCCTAGGAAGCTCGTCCCATTTCCTGGATCTGCAGGAGGGGCAGCTACTCACCGTATCCGGAAGGGCACCCTCGCTCAGGACCCATTTGTAGCCGCATCTGAAACATTTCAACTTGTACGTGTCCCTGTCCCGCGATTTGGACCGGCATTTCGGACATCTCGCTGGGGATTCCGATTTGCTCTGCCATACGTATCCACACCTACGGCAGGTGTGGGTCGGCACCTTTGGCGACGACCACGCCCTGGTCCTGCAACGGGGGCATTTGACAGGCTTCCCTCCTCCGCGCGCCACCCAGACGTGACCGCACTGGTTACATGAATACTCCACCTGATGACACGGACCGGAAACCGCCATGTGACAACCTGGACACGTGTCTTCGGGACTGTTCGGCGACCACTCGACCCCACAGACCGGACATCTAAACGAGTCCGGCGGTTCGCAGTATCTGCGGGAACGACATGCGGGACAGGATTCCGGCTTCGAGTCGGAACGGGAGATCCAGCCGTGACCGCAACGGAAGCACAGCATACCGCGACCCTTCCAGGTTTCCGCTGTATCTTCCGGAGACATCGGATGCCGTATCTGTTCCAGGGATATAACTTAAATCAGTATGCGAACGGGAATGATGCATCGTACCGAGGGTGTACGGTCCCCTTCGATCCCGTCCCAATAGATTTATCCGATATATCGGGTAAAACCGGTCCGCCCCTTTGAAAGGGCGGACCTGTTTCAGAATACGATCAAGGTCTTCTACGGAGAAGGACGACTGCCACGGCCGCGATCGCCACTAATGCGATAATACCCGCAACGATGTAGACGGTCGCGTTGCCTCCATCGTCCGAGCCCTGCTCCCGACCCTCGTCGAACACGGCGTAGACTGAGCAATGCGATATCCCGAAGGTCACGACACCGTTCGCGGCATCGTAGGAACCGTCGACCTTGTCCTTGGTACCGTCGGTGCCGACGTGATACACGACGGGCGTGGTCCCGGGAGCGGCCTTGTAGTCGACATTCACCGTTACGACCCCACCGAGGTCCCTGCCTTCAGGCCCTATCTTCACATCCAAGGCGAACGCGTCGCCGATGGCGTCCCTCTGGGCCGCGGTCAAATCATCCACATCCGCCTCCGATGCCGAAAAGACGGCAGACCCCGAAGACAGACCGCCGAGGACCTTCGACGGAACCTCGACGGATATCCCTTCGGATTTGAGGGACAGGGACGATCCCCGTTCGGCCATGGCCGCGATCTCCTCCGACGAAAGGGTCACTTCCGTTTTTCCATCCGCCTCCACGGACATGTCGTAGGACGCGACGTACGAGACGTCGGAAACGACCGCGGCGACGTCGGGATGCCATCCCGCGAAGATGTAGGTCGTGCCGGCGGGACCAACTCTGGAAGGGGTCCCGGCATAGGTCGGGACCTCGCCTTTCGCATACGTCCTGGATTCGAGGACCGTACCGTCCCAATCCAACCATCTGACTTCGTAGGAGTCCTCCTCGATGGTATCGAACACGGCGTCGTACGTCACGTCGCCGACGACGGGACCGACCTGCGGCTCCCAGCCTGCGAACACGAACGTGGCCCCACCTTCGGAACCCTTGGTCGGGGCGGTGCCCGTATATGCGGGTGTCGCACCATATGCGTATCCCTCTGTGAGCAGAACGGTCCCGTTGCCGTCCGTCCATGTGACCGTGTACGTCCTGACGGATTCGGTGAACGTAGCCCTGTAATCAGTATCGGAGACCGCGATGGAAACCTCTGGTTCCCACCCGGCGAACGCATAGACCTTGTCCACCTCAAGTGGACGGACGGGTTCGGAAGCGGTGAACGACGGCGATGTGCCGTATGTCACCTTCTCTTCCTTGAGTACCGACGAATCCCAGTTCAACCACCGAACGGTGACGGAATTCTCCTCGGCTATGAACCTGGCGGTGTATGTCGCGTCACCCGATACCGTATCGATATCTGGGGACCACCCGGCGAAGACGTACTTCACCGCACTCGATGCGGGTTTGGTCGGTGTCGCCCCCGAGTATGAGGGACGCCCGCCGTAGGCGACGGTGTCCTTCTGCAGGACGGTGCCGTCCTCGTTGACCCATGTGACCGTATACGGCCTCGGCCGTTCCTGGTACGTCGCCGTGTACGTGACGTCACCCTCCACCTGCGTTACCTCCGGTTCCCAGCCCGCGAATATGAATACGCGGTCCACCGTCGGTTCCCTCGAGGGATCCGCGTGCGACGGGGCCGAACCGTATGAGAGGACGTCGGACCCTATCTCCCTCCCGTCGTCGATCCAAGTGACGGTGTACGACCTCAGCTCCGAGGTGTAGGTTGGGGAGTACGTGGCGTTCCCTTTGACCTCCGAGGGTTCGGGGGACCAGGATTCGAACTTGTACGTGAACTGAGCGGTGGACTCCTTTTCAGGACCCGGATGCGAAGGTGTCGCCCCATACTCGAGGGTATCGGTGTCAACGACGTCACCGTCGGGGCCGAGCCAGGTTATGTCGTAGGTCCTGACCGATTCGGTATACCTCGCAGTATACTCCGTGTCTTTGACGACTTCGGAGATCGCGGGATCCCAGCCTGCGAACTCGTAAACGGTGTCGACGGTGTCCGGACGGACGGGGTCATGGGCCGGGGCTGTGGGGACCGTGCCGTATTCCAGCTTCTCCTGTTTGACGACATCGCCGTCCCAGTCGAGCCATGTGACGGTGTAGGAATTGGCTTCGGAAACGAACCTGGCGCGGTAGTCTGCATCACCGACCACCGGCACGACCTCGGGATCCCATCCTGCGAAGAGGTAGGACTCGGAATCCGTGGACGGCTTCGTCGGCGTGTCTCCCTGATATGACGGTTTCTGCCCGTAAGGGACGGTGTCCGATGACAGCAGCTTCCCCTCGGCGCCGAACCACCTTATCTCGTATTCGTTGACGGTATGCGAATAAACCGCGGTGTAGGTGACGTCCCCCGTGACTTTGGCGATTGCCGGTGACCATCCCTCGAACTTGAAGGTGTACTGGGCGGTGGCCTCCTTCTTGAGGTCCCTATGGGATGGCATGGCACCGTACACCAAGTAATCCGAGTCCAATATTGTGCCTTCGTCATCCATCCAAGTAACCGTGTAGCCCCTATCCGACGAGGTGTATTGCGCCTTATAATCGGCGTTGCCTGTCACAGAAACCACCTTGGGGGCCCAGCCACTGAATGCGTAGACGGTGTCGTCGGTAGGTTTGCGGACAGGGTCGGAAGCCTTGAACGATGGTGTATCCCCATACATCAGACGCTCCTGCTTGAGGACGGTACCGTCCCAATCCAACCAACGGACGACGTACGAATTCTTTTCGGAGATGTAGGTGGCGGCATAGACCTGGGGACCTTCGACCAGGTCTTCCTCGGGATACCAGCCCGCGAAGGCGAATGACTCGGCATCCGTCGCGGGTTTCGAAGGCTCTTTCCCGGTATAGGTCGGCCTGTCACCGTAGGCGACGAGGTCTGTCTCGAGGACGGTGCCGTCCTCGTCTGTCCATGTGACCGTATAAGACCTGACCGTCTCAGAATAAGTGGCGGTGTACGTGCTCGGACCGGTGACCTCGGCGATTGCAGGGCTCCATCCCGCGAAGGCGTATTCGTATTGGGCGGTGGAACCCTTCGAAGGCTTGTCCGGCAACGAGATATCGGAGGACTTGGTGCCGTAACCGTAGCTGTCGGGACCTTTGATAGTCTTCCCGTCCTCGTCCACGAACGTTATATCGTAGTGGCGGAGCACGGGTTCGAAGTCCGCCCTGTAGCTGACATCGCGCTTGACGGGCCCGACCGCCGGTGACCATCCCTTGAAGACATAGTCGTACTGGGCGGTGGACTCCTTAACGAGATCCTCGCGGGTCGGGACGTCCCCGTACTTGACGGTGTCCGTATCGATGATGCCACCCTGATCGTCCTCCCAGGTTACGGTGTAGGACCTCAGCTCGGATGTGTAGGTGGCGGTATAGGTGGCGCTTCCGCTGACGGTTTGCAACGAGGGGGACCATCCGTTGAACTTGTAGTCATATTGGGCGTCGGACTCCTTCGCAGGCGCCTCGTGGGTGGGCGTAGAACCGTACCTGACCGTGGTCGTGTCTATGACTGTACCGTCGTCCTGCTTCCAGGTTATGGCGTATCCCCTCACGGCCGAGGTATACGTCGCTTGGTATTCGGCGTCCCCGGCCACCGCGAACAACTCCGGTGACCACCCCTTGAAGGTGTACTCGTATTGGGGGATGGATTCCTTGACTGGATCGACATGGGTAGGGACGACACCGTACCCGACAGTGGTCGTGTCGATGACGGTACCGTCGTCCTGCTTCCAGGTTATTTTGTATTTTTTGACATCCGACGAATAGACGGCGTTGTACGATGCGTCACCGGTGACTTCCGTAATTTTGGGCTCCCATCCCGAAAAGGTGAACGTTTCTGATACAGTCGAAGGTTTGACAGGAGCCTGTCCGGAATACTTCGGAACCTCCCCGTAGCGGACGGAATCAGTTTTCAGAACCGTTTCCACATCGGTCCATGTGACCGTGTAAGACCTGACCGTCTCAGAATAAGTGGCAGTGTACGTGCTCGGACCGGTGACCTCGGCGATCGCTGGGCTCCATCCTGCAAAGGAGTATTCGTATTGGGCGGTCGAGGGCTTCTGCGGGTCGGCGGGCACGGATATAGCCGAAAACTTAGTGCCGTAACCATAGCTGTCGGGACCTTTGATCTTCTTCCCGTCCTCGTCAACAAACGTTATCTCGTAATAACGAAGGACCTCGTCGAACACCGCCGTATAAGTGACATCGCCGACGACCTCTCCCAAACCTGGAGTCCACCCGGAGAAGGTGTATTCATACTGGGCGGTCGAGGGCTTCTGCGGGTCGGTGGGCACGGATATAGCCGAGGACTTGGTGCCGTAATCGTAACTGGTCGCCGCCTTGATGACCTTGCCGTCGTCATCGACGAAAGAGACCTGGTACTGGCGGACGAGGGAGTCGAACACGGCGGTGTAAACGACGTCACCGGTCACCGGAGCCAAGGCGGGGGACCAACCTCTGAACGAATAATCGTACTGAACGGTCGAATCCTTGTCCGGATCCTGTTTGGAGGGCATGTCGCCATATGCGACGGTGTCGGTCCCGATGGTCCTGCCGGCATCGTCCTTCCACGTGACCGTATACGACCTCTTCACGCTGTCATAGACCGCGGTATACGTGGCGTCACCGGTGACTTCCGCCAGCGAAGGCGTCCATCCGGAGAACGTGTAATCATACTGCACGTCCGAAACCTTTCCAGGCGCGTCGGGGACCGATATCCCGGACACGGGAGTCCCTTTAGAGTAAACTTCTGACGACAGGACATTTCCGTCGCCGTCGAGGAAGCTGACGATGAATCCAGGTAAAACGATCGTCAGCGTCCCTCCGACGTATTCGAAGGTGTAGTTCGGTCCGCCGTTTCCTCCGGACGGGACCAGCACATGGGTTCCCGCACTGGTCGGAACATCGGATATCCCAGGAGATACGTACCCCGTGATATTGGACGGGGAGTCTCCTGCCATGAAACCGGTGACGGTGACCTTCAATGAAGGGGCGGTACCCTCATCCACCGTCTCCCCGGCATACGATGCCGACAGGACGGCCGGGGCCATGGACCATACCACGGTCTTCGCATCCGAGGTGTAATCGGTCCAGCCGTATCCGGGATTCGGAGTCAATGTCGCGGTATGGGTGCCGGCGGACGCCGAAGTGCCACCTGTCACGGTGTAGCCCGTCCCGGACGGCACGCCGGTCTGGACCGTCCCGTCGTAGACCAACCCACCTATGGGGGCCGGTACTTCAACCAGTTCCATGTTGGACGGGTCGTGGGTGATACCGTATATGAGACGGAACGACCCGCCGTTGGTATAGTAACCGAGCGTCCAGTCGTTGTACTTCTCCCCCTCGTACTGTATCCAGTACTTCCAGTCGCCTCCGGGAAGGTTGACCGTACCCAGTCCGAAGATGTGGTTGATCCAGTGCTTCAGCTCCCCGCCCGAGTAGAACGAGCAGGGTATGCCTTCTTCGTTCAGTGCGGCCTCTAGCGCCGACCCGGCATCGGTGCCTCTGGCGGACAGTGTGAATCCGTTTATGAGGTCGTCGACCGCATAACCCGAATCGGCCAGATCGGCCTTGTCCGCATCCATGGTCGCCTGCAGGAAGAACTCATAGTCCTTTTCGACGAGAGGTTTGGGACCCACCGTCACTTGACACGTGGCGGAATACAGGTTCGAGAGGATCGCGGTCACCGTGGACGAACCTTCGGCCATGGCGGTGACGGTCGCCACGTTGCCGTCATTCTTTAGGTCTATGACCTTACTGTCAGAATTTCCCCAGACGGGCCTGGAGGCATCGACCCCTTGGGGAACCTCGAACGAGATGGTCCCTGTCTCCCCCATGACGAGGGACAGACTGCTCTCCATCTCCAACGGGACGTATTCAACCTCGACGGTGCAGGTGGCACTGAATTCGCCTGATGTGGCAGTGACCTCCGCAGACCCGACGGCCTTGGCTGTGAGCTTACCCGTATCCTTGTCCACAGCGACTTTCAGAGAGTTGGACTTCCATGTGACCGCCTCCGTGGAGTTCGAGGGGGTTACCGTGGCCACCAGCGACACATCGTCCGTCGCCCTGATGGTCAACGATGTGTGATCCAATTCGATCCCCGTGGTCTTGACCTCGGTATCCTGATCCGATGCCCCGTCCGTCTGAAGCGACTGAGAGCACGCGATCGCCAAGACAGCTACCGCCAGTAACAAAAACGCACTCGACCATTTCATGATAGCACCTTACCGCCCATAACCTACTCCAATGCCAACACTTCCAAGCATCGTGGATATCCCACGGACATCACGGACCTCATCGGACAGGATGCCGCAGCCATAGTACGAACGCCCTTTGGGAACCAATGTGGTAATGGTCCCGTGAACCGCGAACAGTAATTCCAATGATGATTCCACATAATATAATGTCTCACAGTTTTTGTCCCGACTCCGACCAACTGTGCCATGCCCCCATCTATCGGTGACGGACGGACCGGGGATGGGCCCGTCCCTGCTTAACAGGGGACGGGCCGCATGTGAAAGTGGGGCGGAGGCCCCCGTTTGTGTGACGCTTCAGGCCGAGACCCGGTACAGCCTCCCGTCGCCGTCGCCAGCGAAGGTGTTGCCGGCGTGGGTGGCGGTGCTGTAGATGGACTTCGTCCCGTTGTAGAACGTCACGTCGAAGGCGGTCTTGCTGAGGCTGCTCAGGGCGGACGGGAAGGACACCTCCCCGAGCGTGGCGCAGCCCTCGAAGGCGTAGGCACCTATCGTCTTCACGGCGTCGGACATGGTCACCGAGACCAGGCCCGAGCAACCAGCGAAGGCCGAGGGGTAGATCCTCAGGAGTCCGTCGCCGAAGGACGCCGTTGAGATCGTAGTGACCCCGGCGAACGCCCCCTCCGCGACCGATGTCACGGCGAAGGTGCGCCCACCGTAGGGCACGCCCGAGGGCACGGACAGGTCGGCGGTCTCGAAGACGGCCCCGGTCAGCGTGACGCGGAGCGGGTCGGCGTCGACCACCCTGTAGACGAGGCCGTTGTACTCGAACGTCTCACCCACCTTCACGTCGGAAGGTTCAGTGTAAATTGTAAAAAACGAGGTGTAGCCGCCGGCGGACGTGACGGTCTCGGGCATCGCGGGGTCCCAGTAGTCGAAGACCCTGCCGTCCAGGGCGGGGTCGGCGATCTCCAATGCGGAGCCCTCAGCGAAGTCCTTCGTCCAGGAGTAGCCGGTGTAGGTCCAGCCCTTGTCCTCGCCAACGTCGGCAGAGGACCAGTTGCCGTTGAGGAACAGCTCCACGGTGTACATCTGAGGTTGTCCCTTATCGCCGATGGAAACATCCTGATCGGGCATTACGAAGGAATAGCTCCTGTACT
This sequence comes from Candidatus Methanomethylophilaceae archaeon, assembly GCA_017475875.1. Lineage (GTDB taxonomy): Archaea > Thermoplasmatota > Thermoplasmata > Methanomassiliicoccales > Methanomethylophilaceae > Methanoprimaticola. The sequence continues at coordinate 1,225 of JAFVET010000152.1, read as the reverse complement.
GGCCGAGTTCTATGTGCTTTCTCACAGACAGATCCGCCGGTGAAGCTGCAACGGTACAGTCCTCCTTGGAATTCGTATACACCCTGACGACCATTCCGTCATATGCGGCGTATGGCAACGTCACGTTAATGCCGTCGAAATCTACGTTGATCCTGTAGCCAGGGACATAATCCAGCTCTTTCTCGATTTCAGTTCCGGCCAATGTCGTCATCATGTTGCCGTCTGGCAAGACAGAAGCATCGACTGTGAGTGGCCATGTGTTGCCGTTATCCAGGGAAAGGAGTTCCCCGTAGGTTTCTCTCCAGACCCCGTAGTCCAGAACGTAAAGGTGGAACCCGTCAGTCCAGTCATCGTCCAGAGACGTCCGGGCCCCGTACAGAAGCCCGTTAACTTCGAATCCGTATCCGGAAGAAGACAGCGCTGCAGCAGGATCTTCGCCGATACTTTCAACCATTACCGTTCTTGAACCGTCGTCTATAACAAACGTATAGAGATTACGATCGATAGAAGTGAAACCGCGCACTTTTCCTGAATCGTCGTAGAAGACGAGGTTGCCGCTCTGGGTAGACCTGATACCTTGCGAACAATAACTGTAAGGTTCACCCATATACGAATCCGTGAAAGTCTCTGCCAACGAGTCGTACTTGATTATATGAACTGTTCCGCTATCGCATGTCGCATAGTAAATGAAGTAATCGGAGTCCGAACCATTCTTGTTGATGGTTATGGACCCATGGGAAAGCTGGCTCCTTATGGATGCGAGTGATACAGGTTCGGACATGTCCGCTGCAGACACGATGTCGTCCGCGTCATACGCAAATATATCGGGTCCGACCTTGACGAAAGCCAGGTCGTCTATGAATACCATCGCAGAAGTCACTGTATCGGTACCCTTCAGAACCAGCGCCTTCTGGTTTTCCAAATCTGAAGACACCACAGCCACTTTGCTGCGACCCAATGATGAGGACGACATCAGTCCGATGCCATATGCGGTGACGTAAATGTTCTGCCCGTCGGTGGTCAACCAGCCGTCATCAAGAAGCAAACCGGATATCTTCATCTGAATCGACTTGACATCAGAGTCTGCTTGACTGGTGGTGGTGCTCAGCCAAATGACCGTATTGCCATCGCTGTCTTTGTCCCCACTTAACCAATAAATGTTTTCCCCGATGAACAACGGCGAAGATGGAGCGCCCTGATTGTTATACAATCCGTGTTCGATGAT
>JAFVET010000012.1 GCA_017475875.1 Candidatus Methanomethylophilaceae archaeon | reverse complement strand
GGCCATCAAGGCCTCCGTCAGCACCGATCCGGGTTCCTACACCGTCGTCACCGTCGACTCCTACGCCGGCTTCGACGGCGCGTTCGCGTTCATGAAGAGCAGGGCCATGGGATCCTCAGAGGTGAGCATGCTGTACATCACCGCATACAAGGGCGACATGGTCGTGGATGGCACGAACCCCTACCAGTACAGGAACACCGGGTTCGCCTCCGAGAGCGACATCAACGCGATGTTCGCCTCCATCCTGAAAGCGGTCAACCAGTGATCGAAACGGGGAGCGGGCCCCTCCATCGAGGCGCCCCTCCCCCATTTTCATGCGAAGGACGATAACATGGAATCTAAAGAGATCCTCAAACAATTCATCCAACAGTACGACGGGCTGTTCGGGAAGTTCTCGGAGGACGACGGCGTTGCCGTGTCGCCTGACGGTGAGAACGAGAGCACGGTCAGCTTCGAGGTCTGCGACGACATCGGAAAAGCCTATGCGGAGAACGTCGACTTCATAGAGTCCAAGCGCAGGAAGCTGGCGCCCATGGGCAAACTGACTGATTTCGAGATCCCGTATGGTTTCGACAGATGTCTGGGATGCATACTGAACTACGACCTCATGGGTAAGAAGGGCGGGTTCATCTACTTCGTCGGTTGCAAGGAGAACGTACTGGCGTTCGCCCGCGCCTACCACACCTCCGCCAGAGAAACGATTCCAGACGATGCACGCGACGAACTCGTCAAGACCATCTACGAGTGCGTTTCCTGAACACACAATCCGTACAGAAATACAGACGACGTTGGTTCGGATACATCTTGTTCCGATTTCACCACGCCCCAATCTTCGCCTGTCACTTTGTATGACCGCAATCTAGCGGTGACTCGGGAACATGGAAGACCGTTGTAACGAACGAAGGCGGCTCATGACCGCTTCCATTCCAAAAAAATGGTTGTCGGAAGATGTTTTCCAGCCCTTTCGGGCTGAATTGGAAATCATTTCTGATCGTTTATCTTTATGATGTGGTATCCGAACTCGGTCTTGACCGGTCCGACTATCTCCCCGATCTTCCCTTCGAAAGCGGCCTTCTCGAACTCGGGGACCATCTCTCCCTTTCCGAACCAGCCGAGGTTCCCGCCCTTGCTCTTCGAGGGACATTTGGAGTAACGCTTGGCGAGCTCAGCGAAGTCCTCCCCCTTCTGGAGGCGGGACATGATGCTCTCCGCATCTTTGGCGTTCTTGACGAGTATATGCGAAGCGTTGACGCTTTTTACCATGCCCCCTCTATCCACCTGGGGTTAAAAAATACAGTCGGTCCAAGGATTCGAGGCTAGGCTGACATTATATATCCACAGATAGGTATCCAACACCCATGTCCAGTGAGATCGGGACGGTCGACAGGTTCTTCCAAATCACCGAAAGGGGTTCGGACATCCAGACGGAGATAAGGGGAGGCATAGTGACCTTCCTGGCGATGTTCTACATCCTCGCTGTGAACCCGATCATACTCTCGAGCACTTCCGATATAGATTTCCAACAGCTCGTCGGGGCCACCGCCCTGGCATCCGGGATCTCCTGCATCCTGATGGCCCTTTACGCACGGTTCCCCGTGGCCCTTGCTCCAGGCATGGGTATCAACGCCTTCGTTTCGTATACGGTGGTGAGTGCGATGGGCTTCACCTACCATCAGGCGATGATGATCGTGCTGGTCTCGGGTGTGCTCTTCTTCGCGATGTCGGTCACCGGAATGAGGTCCAAGATCATCCAAGAGATACCGCGTGTGATCAAGGTCTCCATGTCCGTTGGTATAGGTTTCTTCATCGTCTGCGTCGGTCTGTTCAACTGCGGGATAATAGTCCACGGGAACGGGTCCGCCCTGACCCTGGGGGACCTGGGATCGCCCGGGGTGCTGCTCGCGTTTTTCTGCATAATCCTGACCGTGGCGCTCTGGTACAAGCACCGCTGGTACGCCATCCTGTTCGGATCGTTGGCCACCGTCGCGGTGGGTCTGGTCGGCGGCCAGTACTTCGGATGGGATACCGTCGTCAACGGTACCAGCCTGATCCCCGGCGTCGGAACGTCGGCGGTGAACGAGATCGCCACCGTGCCCGACCTGGGACTCTTCGGTTCGGTGTTCACGGAATTCACGATGTTCGATGTGCCGATGATACCCGCGTTCGTGGTCAGCATCGTCTCCCTCCTCATCGTCGACATCTTCGACACCACCGGGACCCTCATGTCGATAGGTCGCTCGACCGGGATAATGGACGACTCCAACGAAGGGGAGATCAGCGAGAAAGCCCTCGAGGTGGACGCCGCCGCGACCGTGATCGGTGCGGTAGCCGGCACGTCGACCACGACCGCGTTCGTGGAGTCGAACACCGGCATCGCCGCAGGGGCCAGGACAGGACTGATGGCACTGGTCGTCGGACTGCTGTTCCTTCTGGCGATGTTCTTCGCCCCGGTGTTCTCGGTCATAACTTCCGCGTGCACGATAGGCGCCCTGGTGATCGTGGGTTTCATGATGTTCTCGTCCATCAAGGACGTGGATTCCAACGATCCTGTGACGATGACGACCGTGTTCACGACGGTCATCATGATGGTCCTCTCCGGTTCGATCACGGACGGGATAGCGTTCGGCATCCTGATATACATCGTGGGCATGGCGTTCACGGGAAGGGCGAGGGAGCTCTCGAAGATGGTGGTCGTACTCGGAGCGGTGTTCGTCGCCTATTTCGTCCTGACCTTCTCCGTCATCCCCGCGTTGTCGTGACCGATGTGAATGTGGATATCAGCGCATGTCGGCCATGGACGGTTGCCCGCAGATGAACCTCTCCGACCCGTTGAGCACCGAATCCAGGATGAACCTGCATCCCCCGCAACCCACGAGGCATCTGCCGATCAGATTGACGTTGAGTGCATATGGCATGCCTATCCCGATGTGGGCGCAGGCGTCCCCCGCGAGTTCCATGGCCTTGGCTGTCACACCGTCGGTGAAGTCCACCTCCACCTCCTTGTCGCACGACGCACCGAACGAACCGCCGAACCCTATCCTTTCCAGATACGACTCCAGCTCTCCGGAACGGGAGGAATCGGTGGGCACCACCGATGCGGGGACCATCATGAACTTCTCGTACATCCAACGGACCAGAGGCAACAGGACAGAAGAATCCCCCTCGGCCGAGAACCTGCGGGCGCGGAGCATATCCACGCCGCGGTTGAAGTTGAGGAGCATACGCCTGACCGCCGCCTCCTCCCGGTCGATGTGTTCCAGAGACGGACGGGGATCCAGACCCAGTGCCTCCGCGACCTCGCGGACGAACGCCCTGGTGGCCGAATAACCCACCGGGGCCCCTTCGGAAGGCACTAGGTACGGTATCCCGCACCTCTCCGAATACCATTCCGCGGTGGACGTGCACACCGAAGGTCTGACGAGCACGTTGAGCGATGCGTTCCCCGAGCCCATGAGGGCGTCCTTCCCGGGGATGCAGCTCACGAAGGAGAGTATGTGGACGCCCATGGGCTCCAGCAGACGCCTGAACTCCTCCATGCCGTAGTTCCAACCCAGATCGGGTATCCCGTATCCGAGGATGTTCACCCCGACCGGATCGCGTTCGGTGCACTCTATGCCCAACGAAGCGATGGCCTCCCTCGTGGCTAGATCGAAACCGTCCTCGAAGGACATCGACGACAGGTCGCCTGTCAGAAGGACGGGCATCATCTCGGGCGGGATGTCGCGGGAATAGTCGGAACAGACCAGCGAGGCACTGAGAGTCTCCACCATGACCGTGCCCTTCCCGTTGTCCGCCATCGATTTCACGGCGTCCGCGACCTTGGGTCCGGTGCCGAACACGATGTCGTCGCCGTTTATGTGCGTGCACGGGAGGCGCGACTGCCTGCTGAAGTAGCGCGACCTGCAACAGCCCTCGTCCTCGCCCCTGTATTCGGGGTCGAGGTCCCTGAGGATTATCTGCATCCTGGAACGGCACCCTCCGGCGCCGTTGATCAACGTGTCGAAGGCCCCGAGGGACTCGACCGCGAGGGTCGCCCCCAGAAGCCCGTCAGGCCTTACGTTCATAGTCCCTCCTTCCAACCCCTTCCGCCGGGGAGGCGCATGCATTCCACGACCGAGTCCAGCCAGTCCGAGACCGCCCTGAGTCCGAAGTACCTCGATCCCATCCTGCTGTACGGGACGTCGGTCCTAGACGCCCTGGCCCAGTCGTTCGTCACTATCACGTCGGGCCTGCGCTCGCGGATCAACCGCTCCACCTCGCAGAACCCGCCCTTAATGAAAGGTATGTCCCCGTAATCGGGCATCTTCACGTCGAGGTCCGTATAGTTGCCCTCGTTGTACACGATGGCCCTCACGTTCAGTCCCGCGTCGCGGGCCACCTGCATCTGCCACTCGACGTCGGGGGTGTTCAGGGCGTAGACGACCACGTCCCTCCCCTCGGTGTCCGCGCGGCGGGCGTCCAGGATCGCATCGTACTCCCGACGGAGCACGGTCACGGCCTCTTCCAACCTGTCGGTCCTGCCCGTGTATTCCGCCACGTCGGTAACCCATTGCACGCACTCATGGAATCCGTCGGGAACGAACACCTCCCCGGCCCTCCTGCGTCCGGTGGACTCGGCTATCCGGTCCGCCAGACGGTTGTTGAAGGCCGTCTCCCCGAAGACCAGGTCGAACTCGGCGGTGCAGAACCGCTCGGTGATGCCGTAATCGCAATAATCGATGAAGCACACGTTGCGCCTCAGGCCGAGGAGTCCCAACAGACGGTCGAACACCTCCATGTTGGAATCCTTCCCCAGCCCGTAGAACCAACGGGCGACGAAGTTGACCGTTCCCTTCTCCATGGGTACGTCGGTCACCAGACGGTCGATCACCGCCTCGTACAGGCCCCATACCGCACCGTGCTTGGACGCCAGGAAGTTGACGTCCGCCTTGACCGGTATCACGTCAACCCCGTGACGGTCGGAAAGGCGCCCGGCTATGGTCTCGAGGTCGACGGCCATGATCTCCGACGAACACGTCGGTATCAGGAACATGTGGTGGAAACCGTCCG
>JAFVET010000151.1 GCA_017475875.1 Candidatus Methanomethylophilaceae archaeon | reverse complement strand
TGGTGAAGGACATCGACGAGGAGCTCTACCACTGCGACCTCGTGATCGAAGCGGCTTCCCAGGACGCCGCCCACGCCCTTCTGCCCCGTGTCGTCTCCCGTGGCGTCGACGTCATGGTCATGTCCGTCGGCGCATTGGTCGACGACGATTTCAGAAAGATGGTGGCGGACAAGGCCAAGGAGTGCGAGGCGAGGATCTACATCCCGTCCGGTGCGATCTGCGGGACCGACGGACTCAGGTCGTCGTCGGTCGGCGGTCTCGAGGAGGTCGAGCTGATCACCACCAAAGGGCCGAAGAGCCTCTCCGGGATAGAGTACGTCATAAACAAGGGGATCGACGTCGACAGCCTCACCGAACCCACCGTGGTCTACAGCGGACCCGCGAGGGAGGCTGTCAAGCTCTTCCCCAAGAACGTAAACGTAGCCGCCACCGTCAGCCTCCTCGGACTCGGTTTCGACAGGACCAAGGTCACCGTCGTAGTGGACCCGGAGACCAAGAGCAACTCCCACGAGCTGAGGATCAAGGGCGAATTCGGACAGATGACCTGCCACACCTACAACGTGCCGTCCCCGGACAACCCGAGGACCTCGTATCTGGCCCACATGTCCGCCATCTCCGCGCTGAAGAGGATCGTCCGCAACGAATGGATCGGAATCTGAGGGGTTCCGCCCATCTTTTAAGTCAAGGACACCTATACGTCCCCTATGGTCAAATCGAGAGCCGAAAGGCTTATGGACAGGGCTCCGGACAAAGACGCGATAGTCATCGTCAACGGTTCGGAGCCTTTCCTTGATTCCACGTTCTGGTATCTCACCGACCAGAGGTCGGGGGTCTTCGAAGCATCGTTCCTCGTCGTCAGAAAGGACGGGTCGATGGACGTCATCGTCAGCACCTTGGAGGAGGAGGCCGCCAACGGGGGCCTGGGGAACGTCAAAGTTTTCAAGAGCGGCACCGAACGCGACGCGCTCATCCGCGAATCCCTGAGAGGATGCACCAACGTGGGTTTCAACGTCTCCTGCGCCCCGTACGCATACGTCGAATACGTGAAGAAAAAAGCGGACTGGATAACCGTCGCCGATGCGGGGAAGGAGATCGCCGAGACGGTGAACGTCAAAGACGGGAAGGAGATCGAAGCCACCCGCAAGGCCTGCGCCATATCGTCCAAGGTCGCTGGCGAGATCCCGGACATGCTTTCGGAAGGGGCGACCGAGAAACAGGTCGCGGCCAGGATGGACAGCCGCATGAGGGAGCTCGGAGGGGAGAGGAACGCCTTCGACACCATTGCCGCCTTCGGCAGGTATTCCGCCGAGCCGCACCACATGCCGTGCGACTACGCCCTCCGCAAAGGTGACACCGCGCTCTTCGATTTCGGGACCAAATACGACAGATACTGCTCGGACATGACCCGCACCGTCTTCTTGGGAAGGCCTCCCGAGATCCTGGAAAGGGCGTACGAGGTCGTGAAAGAGGCGCAGCTCGCCGGCATAGAGGAATACCGCGCAGGCGCGGAAGCCAAGGCGGCGGACCTGGCTGCCAGAGCGGTCATAGACGCCACTGAGTTCGAGGGGAAGTTCATCCACTCCTTCGGACACGGGATCGGGATGGACGTGCACCAGGAGATCCACGTGTCTCCCAACTCCAAGGGGATCCTACAGGCCGGGAACATCGTGTCCGCCGAGCCCGGGATCTACATTCCCGGCGTGGGCGGGATAAGGATAGAGGACACCTGCCTGATCACGGAGAACGGATGCGAGATACTGACGTCCTTCGACCATTCATTCACGGTGGTATGATGAAAGCCGCAACGGTCATGGTGGCCGAACAGGCCCATGACGAGCTGTCGGCAGCCGTCCAGAGGATGAGAGACCTCGGAGCAGGATTCTCGGACGCTCGTTCGCAGACGGTGAGGACCACGGGGGTCAGCTCCATGAACGGGGAGCTCAGGCAGCTCACCGAGAAGAGCACGGGCGGGGTCTGCCTGCGTGCGTGGATCGGGGGGCGCTGGGGCTACGGCACGGCGACCTCGTTCGAAAGAAAAGATATAATGACGGCCGCCGAGGACGCCGTGAGGAACGCCAGAGGGGACGGCATACCCGGTCTCGAACTGGAACCCGCGTCGGTCCGCAAGCACCTCCGCGCAGACGTGAGGATACACCCTGACACCGTGGAGCTCAGCGAGAAGATCTCCGCGGCCATGGACCTGGACCGCGCCCAGACCATCGACGAGAGGATCGTGAACAGCGTCGGATCCTACGCCGAGGAGGTCAAGACCAACCACATAGTCAACTCCGCGGGATCGGACATCTCCTGGGAGGAGGTCCGCACCATCTGCAGGGCGGTGAGCGTGGCCAGCGACGGGGGACACATGGAACAGTACTACGAGGGGCCGGACAGCACCAGGGGCTTCGAGATCGTCAGGGACGCCGACCTCGAGTCGATCGGCAGGACCGCTGCGACGGAAGCCATCGCCACCCTCTCCGCAGAGAGGGCGCCATCGGGACACATGACTGTAATATCGGACCCGATGGTCTCCGGCCTCCTGGCCCACGAGGCCATGGGACACGCTTCGGAGGGGGACGAGATCACCAAACACCGCTCGTTCCTGTCCGACGCCGTCGGCAGGAAGGTCGCATCCGACATAATATCGATGTACGACAACGGGACCGTACCGGGTGCGCACGGTTCGATCCCGTTCGACGACGAGGGCACACCTTCCTCCTGCACCAAGATCATCGACCACGGCACCTACACCGGGTACATGCACAGCCTCGAGACGGCTTCCCGCCTCGGTTGCCGTCCCACCGGGAACGGGAGGGCGGAGAACTTCGGCAAAAGGGTATGGGTACGGATGACCAACACCTACTTCGGACCTGGGGAATGGGACAAGGACGAACTCGTTTCGGAGACAAGGGACGGCATCCTCTGCGACAAGATGGTCAACGGGATGGAGGACCCCGTCGGGGGATGCTTCGAGGCGAAATGCCTACGCGGATACCGCATCCGCGACGGCGAGATCGCGGGAATGGTGCAATCGTTCACCCTTACCGGAAAATCGGTCGAAATCCTGTGCTCGGCGGACGCGTTGACCAAAGAGGTGATCCTCGACGGAGGGATGTGCGGGAAGGGCATAGAGGACTGGGTCCGCGTATCGTCCGGAGGTCCGTACATGCGCGCGAAGATGATCGTGGGGGGCGGACAATGAGGGATTACGAAGCAGACATCGCACTGCAGGCCATGGACCGCTACGACCAGGCGGAGGCCTTCATCTCGGAGACCGTCGTCAACACGGTGTACATAGACGGCACCAGGATCAGCAACATAGAGACGAAGAGGGAGGCGGGAATGATGTTCCGCATGGCCAAGGACGGCCGTTTGGGGAAGTCGTCGGTGTCCCTCAATTCGGACGATGCGGTCAGGAATTGCATCGAGACGGCAGACACGGTCCTGTCGTTCTCCCCGGAGACGCCCTCCTTCAAGGGATACGCCGTGCCAGCGCAGGCGAAGATCGCGTGTCCCGACGTGTGGGATAAGAAAGTCGTGGAAATCACCGCAGACGACCTCCGCGACCTTGCGAGAAGGGTCATCGAGAACTGTACGGTGGACATCCCGCGCGCACAGATCCGCGTCTCAGCGACCGAATCCAGGACCGTCAACAGCAACGGTGTCGACGTATCGCACCGCAGCACGCTGGCGTACGGCCATTTCACCAGCATGACCCGCGGGGACCATGCCGGGGAAGGCATGGAACTCTACCACGGGATCGGCCTGGACGGCCTCGACCCGGTGAGGATCGGTAGATCCCTTTCGGAAAAAGCCGTCGGGTCTTCGAACAGCAAAGAGTTCGAAGGATCGAGATCCCTCACGATGATCCTACCTCCGGACCAGCTGGGCGACATGCTCACATCCTCGGTCGGATCGGCCATCAACGGCGAGAACGTGAAGTACGGAAGGAGCCTGTGGAAGGATTCGATCGGGAAGGAGGTCGCCTCCCCATGTATCGACATCTGCGACGACCCCACCGTCGCCGCCCCTCTCTCCTGCGCCTTCGACGACGAGGGAACGCCCACCGAACGCAGGACGATAATCGGGAAGGGGATCCTCGGAGGGTTCCTCCGCGACACCTTCTGCGGGGACAGCACCGGAAACGGGATGAGGAGGTCTTCCGTCGAGGCGCAGGGCGCATACGACCGCACCCCCACGATAAAACCCCTGAACCTGACCGTCAGGCCGGGATCGAAGAGCCCCGAGGAACTGATAGCCGAGACGGACGAAGGCATCCTCGTGGAGAGGTTCGCGTGGCCCGAAGCCGACGGTCTGACCGGAAGGTTCGGACTCAACGTCAGGTGCGGACACCTCGTCCACAAGGGCGAGATCGTCGGGACCGTCAGCAACGCCCTGCTCATGGGGAACATGTTGGAATGCATACGCAACGTCGCCTGCATCGGGAACGACCCCGTGCAGATGGGCGTGGTGACCGTCCCGACGATGTCCTTCGAAGGAACGGAACTTGTGGGAGGGAACTGAATGGCCAAAGGGATACTCGGTATAATCGCCTGTCCGATGCTGGACGACAACCTCGTGTACTCGCTTTCGAACGACCCCGAGGAGAAGACGGTGGCTGTCGTCGACAACCCGTACAACACCTCCATCCGCAGGAAACTGGAAGAAAAAGGCGTCGCTTACGAGACGATCGCATGGGACGATTTCGTGTCCGGGATGTACACCCCAGACAGAGACCGTTTCAATGTGGTGATCGTGATGATCAACCTCGGACTCCACGCTGTACCCGAAAAACTGAAGGGCCTCGTGGAGGACATGACCCGCGACATATCCCCGCACGTAGACGCCTTCGGGTTCTACCTGGGGACTTGCGGCAACTACGAGTGGAACCTGCCTGCCTGGTGCAAGGAGAACGGACTCAAGCCCGCCACGACGTTCTTCGACGGAGAGGGGCACCTCTGCCACGACTGCGTCGGAGTCGCCATAAGCGGTGGCCCCCGCTACCTGGAACTCCAGCATAAGTACATGGGCCATCTGTACATATTCCCGGCGATGGCCACCAACTTCGACGAGTTCATGGAAGCAGATTCCGCGGGATCGTCCATGCCAATGGAGTCGTTGACAGACGACATGCGCGAGGCGCTCGGCATCGAACCGGGGAGGGACGGATACCTCCGGTGGCTCCTCGGACTCGGGGGATACGAGTACATCCTGCGCCTCGACACCGGACTCGGCGACAAGGAACAGTTCGACAGGGACATACAGCGCGTGGCCGACCGTACGCATCTGAAGATCAAACAGGCCGAGGACGGATGGGCGACCATCCAACCCACGATCGACATGTACGACAGGTGCAAGGCTCTGCTGAGCTGAAGAGCGATCGAAACTTCACGACTGGTCCCTGCTTCGGAAAGTGGGGACCAATGTTATCTTCTGGCGGTCACCCGCCCCTTCCAACCCGGAACAATCGCCTAC
>JAFVET010000150.1 GCA_017475875.1 Candidatus Methanomethylophilaceae archaeon | reverse complement strand
GGAGGATTCGGGTTCAGAACGATATAGTACGCTCGCAAGGGAACTCGTTATTTTACTGTATTTTATTCGGAAGTTTTACTGTATTTTATTCTGAAGTTTTACTGTATACAACACTCCCATTTCACAAAGAATACCGACGAAAAACTCCTTATGCCTCCGAATAGCCTTGTCGTAACGACTTTACGATAATGTTCCTGGATGACTATGCTGAACAACTTCCTCAGAAGATCCGGGCCCGACGGTACCACACGACCATCGGGGGACCCATCGCTAGCCGTCAAACGGGATTCCCGTATCTCACCCCGGTTGACGTTTCATCCCGAGACTTTGGTGAGCTGATGGTCCCGTTTGTTTCATTTCGTCGTATCCCTGATTCCGTCCTCACCGGCCAGACAGTGCGTGTTGCAGAACGGAGCCCTCTCCGAAAACACACGCAGAGGTCTCACGGAGCACACGGGCTGAACACGGTCTTGGTCTCCCCCGTCATTGCCTTCGAACATGAATCCGGAACAGGGACCCCTTCTGATGGCCTTCGACGGAAACCAGCCACATGCCGATGGCCATCAGCGTACCGTTTTGGTTGGTGCGTGCCCTTGCGGAAACCTCACCTTATGAACAGGAGCTCGCGGTACTTCGGGAGAGGCCACATCTGATCGTCCACAATCATCTCCAGGGCGTCGATGTGCTTGCGGAGGCTCTCGAGACGGGGCGCGACCTCGTCGCAGAACAGCAGGGCCTTGTCGCGCTCGGTCGGTGACTCCAACGCTGCGTCGGCCATCCTCTCCATCTCGATGGCCATGCTCCTGGCGTCGCTCACGTGCAACGCGATCTCCTTGATCGTCGAAAGCTCGCCCTCGGCCATCTTCCGGTACTCGTTCACTCCGAAGATGTCCTTCATCTTCGTGACGTTGTCGAGGAGGACGGACTGGTACCTGATCGCAACAGGGAGGATGTGGTTCTCCGTGAGGTCTGCGAGTATCCTGGCCTCGATCTCGATCTTCTTGCTGTAGATCTCCCAGTCGATCTCGGCCCTGGCAGCAAGCTCGGTCTCGTTCATGACCTTCGTGCGTGAGAACAGTGCGACCGTGGACTCGCTGGTGAAGTTGTCGTAGGCCCTGGGCGGGGAAACCTCGCGGTCCAGACCTCTGACTGCCGCCTCCTCCCTCCATTCGGCGGAGTACCCGTTGCCGTCGAAGCAGACCTTCCTGCATGCGATGATGGTCTCGCGTGTCTCGTCGATCAGCGCCTGCTCCAGGTCCTCGCCTTCCGCGACGCGGCGGTCCACCGCCTCCTTGTAACGGTTGAGCTGGTCGGCCATGATCGTGTTCAGGACGGTGATGGCTTTGGAACAGTTGGCGGACGAACCGACGGCCCTGAACTCGAACCTGTTACCGGTGAACGCGAACGGGGAGGTGCGGTTGCGGTCCGTGTTGTCGATCAGAAGCTCCGGGATCTGCGGGATGCCGGAGCTGTAGCCCCTCTTCCCGTCGATCTTGACCATGTCGTGCGATTCGATCATCTCTTCGAAGGCCTCGGTGACCTGGGCGCCGAGGAAGGACGAGATGATCGCCGGAGGGGCCTCGTTTGCTCCGAGACGGTGCGCGTTCGTAGCGGTGAGCACGGACGCCTTCAGAAGTGCGTTGTTGTCGTAGACGGCCTTAAGGGTGTTGGCCATGAACGTAAGGAACCTCAGGTTGTCCATGTCGGTCTTGCCGGGGGACATCAGCCCTATCCCGGACTCGGTGCCGAGGGACCAGTTGCAGTGCTTTCCGGACCCGTTGACCCCTGCGAACGGCTTCTCGTGGAACAGGACCTTGAATCCATGCTTGTCCGCGACCTTCCTCATGATGGTCATCAGGATCAGGTTGTGGTCGATGGCGAGGTTCGCCTCCTCGTACACGGGCGCGATCTCGAACTGGTTGGGGGCCACCTCGTTGTGACGCGTCTTGATCGGGATGCTGAGCTTGTAGCACTCGAACTCCAGGTCCTTCATGAACTCCAGGACCCTTCCCTGGATCGTACCGAAGTAGTGGTCCTCGAGCTGCTGGTTCTTGGCGGAGTTGTGTCCGATGAGGGTCCTCTCGGCGAGGATCAGGTCGGGACGCTGCGCATACAGCGCCGAATCCACCAGGAAGTACTCCTGCTCCCATCCGAGATAGGACTGCACGCGGTCGCCCTTTATCCCGAACAGCGTGAGGACGTTCTCCGCGGCACGGGAGACCGCGAGTTTGGAACGGAGGAGGGGCGCCTTGTAGTCCAGGGCCTCTCCCGTGTATGATATGAATACCGTGGGGATGCAGAGGCAGTCGCCTATGACGAAAGATGGAGACGAGGGGTCCCATGCGGTGTATCCGCGGGCCTCGAAAGTGTTCCTGAGACCTCCGCTGGGGAACGACGACGCGTCCGGCTCCTGCTGGCAGAGCAGCTTTCCGGTGAACTCCTCGAGGGACTCCCCCTTGCCGTAGGGCTCGGCGAAGGAGTCGTGCTTCTCAGCGGTACCGCCGGTGAGGGGCTGGAACCAGTGGGTGTAGTGGGTGGCCCCGAGGTCCATGGCCCAGCGTTTCATGCCGGCCGCGACCTGTTCCGCGACGTAACGGTCCAGCGTGACGCCCTCCTCGATGGACTCGTAGACGCGCTGACGGGTCTCTGAGGAGAGGTACTTGCGCATCGCCTTGCGGTTGAAGACGTTGCACCCGTAATATTCTGAAGTGGCCCTCGCCGGAGGGACGGCCTCGACGGGTGTTCTCTTGTATGCTTCATCCACGGCGACGAACCGTATGTTCTCCATGGTCCCATGTCATGATTGAAACGATAAATATCTTTTTCAGGGAAAAGTCCGAAGGCGGACATGATGGAATCGGGATTGTAAAAGACGCCAGTGTCACCAGCCGATGTAGAAACGATACAGGGCCGTGCCCCAGAAAACGAAACGACCATAATCCTGCCGATGCGTAAAAAGAACAATCAAGCCTGTTCGGACAAGACGCCACACAAGCGGCGTCGGCGTCCGATCAGGCAATATCACTTGGTTGGGTAAAAACTTTCGTTCTCACTTGGTTGGGTAAAAACTTTCGTTCGAAAGGAACTCTGACCCACCAGTAACGGAGAGTGGTTGCTTCTTGTTTTACTTGTTCAAATGATATGACGAAATGATTTGTCTGTCGCTCGAAATGGCGACCTGCCGGCAGCCATCCATCGTGCAGACCGTAGCACGCACGGCCTCGTGAAGGAAACCGATATCAACCAGATAGGGATGCGAGACCATATGAGGACCGAAGACG
>JAFVET010000149.1 GCA_017475875.1 Candidatus Methanomethylophilaceae archaeon | reverse complement strand
TCGACGTCCTTTGAGTCGATAACGCCGTCCTGGTTCGCATCCGCAAGGGGATACTCTGAAGCGAGTGCCTTGTCGGAGACCAGCGATTTGAGCTCCTTGACATCCTTGGAGTCGATGACCATGTCTCCATTGACGTTACCGAACACCTTGAGTTCGGCTCCGTTAACTTCGATCTGTTCTGCCGGTGTGTTGTCGCCTTTGGTGAGTACGACCGCGGCAGCGACCGCGACGACCACGATGACAATGATAGCGATCGCCGCTATGATTTTGTTGCTTACTGCCATATTCTTTCACCCGTTGGGATGTTCCGACGTGTCGTAGCGACACGCTCATGCCGTTGGGGAGTCTTGGGGCAGGATGGTGGTGCAACGGGCACCCTGCGGCACTGGCTCGCTAAGGTCCTCGTCGTCCTTCATGATCATGTGGGGGCGGCCTCCGTCATCGACGATGTCGCAGTCCACACCGTAGACATGCATGATGTTCTCTTTCGTCATGACCTCTTTAGGGGTACCGACCGCGTAGATGCCTCCCTTGTGCATCATGATGATGTTGTCGGAGTATCTAGCGGCGATGTTTAGGTCGTGACTGATCATGATCACCATGATCCCCTTCTCGCGGGACAGGTGCTTCAGCAGTCTGGAGATCCCCAGCTGGTGTTTGATGTCCAGGTTGGACGTCGGTTCGTCCAGCAGGAGGATGTCGGGACACTGCACTAGTCCCCTGGCTAACATGACCTTCTGATGCTGGCCCGCCGAGAGTTCGTTGAAGTGGCGCATGGCCAGATCCTCGATCTCGAGCTGTCTGAGCGTGGTGTACACCATCTCGAGGTCCTCGTCGGAGGTCCTCCAGCTTGCGTGCGGATGTCTGCCGAGCAGAACCGTGTCCACGACGGTCAGCGGGAACGTATCGGAAGATGTGTATGGGACGTACCCTACGTGTTTGGCAATCTCTTTCTGAGGGTATTCAGAAACGTCTATGCCATCCAGGAGGACGGTCCCGGCCGTGGGGGACAGGATCTTGTTGATGCAATGTATCAAGGTTGATTTCCCGACCCCGTTCGGTCCGATTATGGAGATGAACTGTGCACGTTCGAGTTCCAGGCATACGTCCTGCAGGACAGGAACGCTAGCGTACGAGAAGCTCATTCCCTCAAATCTCAGTTCCATGTTAGCACCCATTGGAGCATACGCCCCAATGAAAACCGTGTATTTACGGATGCCCCTTCCAAATGTATGGTTTTTTTCAGGTAAATTACATATAGTGGTGGATGCAGGGAATAGGAATACGTCTTTTCGGAGTAGAATCGTTGTTTCTTGTAAGATGAAGCGCGACGTGTCCGTGTAGATGGAATCCACCTTTGTACACAAATCACAACGCAATAAGCAACATTACGAGACCAGTAAGTAGGTACTCAACCAATTGAAATCGAAAATAAGGGATGAGCGCCCTGGACGGAATTCGAATCCGTGTCGGAGCCTCGACAGGGCTCCATGATAGGCCGCTACACTACCAGGGCAACAAACGTCAGTATAATGGGGTAATATATAAAGATTTCCCATGAGTCCCCTATTTCGCGGTTGTGTTCCGACAATTTCGATACGCATTGGATGGAGATGTCTGGATAGATTCCATCCGACCGTATGTCTTGAATAAAGTCAGGGGTATGCAGGGAGCATGCCTTTAGGTGATCCTCACGGCGGCGTTTTCGAATACACGGACGAGGGCCTCCCACAACGCATAGTGGCCGTCGCGGTCCCCGTCACGGACATGGCACGTGCCGTCCGCTTCTACGAAGGGCTGCTGGGGATGTCCGTCGAGTCGTCCGGTGAAGGGTTCACCGTGGTGAGGAGGGACGGTTGCAAGATCGTTCTGCGCCAATCCGAGCGTGCAGGTTACGATACGGGTATCGTGATCGGTGTGGACAGTCCGTACAACACCCGTCGGAGGTTGATCGACCTCGGTGTCGAGTTCAGGGACCCCCCGTCCCGCGGACCCCTGGGCGTGACCGCGTCGTTCTACGACTCAGAAGGCAATCTGATTACAGTCGTGGAGGACTCATTCCGACAGTCCGTCCGAGTCGTGGGCCTGCATGTTGTAGATCTCCGTGATCTCCGCCACGGTCGTACAGTCCTCGGCGGTCTTGTCGTCCCTGACGCGACCGGTGAACCTCGGGAACCTGAGTCCCAATCCGGCGCCTTCCTTGATCTCGTCCCTTGCCGCGGTGTGTATCGGGCTGAGGGTTATCTCCGCCGCGACCACTTCGAGGACCACGTCAGGTTCGAACCAGACGTCCGGTTCCATCTCGGCATCCACCGATTTCGGTTTTTTCTCGGATTTCCTGTCGTCGAGGAGATCCGGCATCGAGTCGAGGAACTGGTCGTCGAACCCTGTGCCCAGTTTGCAAACTGTTTTGAACGATCCCGATTCACTGTCGAAGGCGGCCATGAGCAGGGCGCCGTAACGGCCCGCCCTCTTGCCCATGCCGTAGAACGCTCCCACGACCGCAAGGTCGAAGGAGTCGGTGAGGGCCTGCTGGTAGTCCTTCTTGTATTTTATCCACAGGAAACCCCTCGATCCGGCGCGGTATACGGACTCGTCGGAAAGGGATTTGGCCATTATCCCCTCGCATCTGGCCGCGATCGCACCGTTGAAGAAATCCTCGCCCTCGTCCGCGGACTCCACGACCCTCATCGTGGTCATCTGCACGTTGCCGCCGATCGCGAAGCTCTCCTCCAGGGTGCGCCTCCTCTCGGGATAGGGTCTGCCGGTAAGGTCCTCGCCGTCGCGGTAGAGCATGTCGAACATGAATATGCGGACCGGGATGTCCCTTATCGCGTCGTCGAGACCGTGTTTCTTGCGGCGGTGGGTGACGTTCTGGAAGGGAAGCATGAATCCAGTCTCGGAATCAATGGCAACGCATTCCCCTTCGATGATGGCCTCTTTACCATGGTATTTTGCCTTGAGGGATTCCCCAATGTCCTGGAAGTTGTCGGTCAGGTCCTCAAGTCTGCGGGAGTACAGCCTGACCCCATCGGAGCCGATGTGCGCCTGAACCCTGATCCCGTCGTACTTGTACTCCATCGCGCACCTTCCGCCGAGCTTCTCGACCACCTCGCCTATCGACGGGAGGCGTTCCGCGAGCATGACCTTCACCGGGCTGTTGACGCGCACCCCGATCCTGGAGACCGCCTCGACACCCCCATCCGCCAGGGTGGTGGCGACGAGGCCCATGTCACAGGTGATGTTGTATGCCCGCTCGATCGCAGGCCTGTCCTCCTTGGTCGCGAAGCATTCCGACAGCGCGTCGAGCACCGTCATGTCCCCGGCCCCGACCCTCATGCGGCCGGTCACTATGCGACAGAGGTAGCGCGATTCGACGGGGGAGGAGTCGTGGAGGAGGTTCGACAGGATCTTCATCTTCTTCTCGGTGGAGTCCTTCCCGTCCGCGTTCTCTATCGATACGAGCGACGAGAACACCCTTTCCAAGGTGAGGTCCTCCGAGAACAGGGTCATCTGCTTCTTCTTGGATATCAGCGTCTCAGCGACCTCGCCCGGGTCACCGGTTTTCACCCAGAGCTCCTCCACCTTGTCGTCGGGGGTGCCTGACGTGAACGCTATCGCCTTCAGGACCAGTTTGTCCGACATCCCGAGCACCTGGGGGTAGAAGTCCGGGTGCAGCTTGCCGCGACAGAGGTTGATGACCGGTTCCAGGGCGTCCTTGGGAACCGTGCGCAGGAACGCCGCGAGTATGGATGTCATCTCGAGGCGGCTGCCGGTGGATTCGAGTCTGTCGAACGTGTCGGCCAGTTCGCTGAAGAGCATGCATGTGGATTGTCTGCCGTAAATAAAGGTTGGCGGTAGACCGTCAGGGGTCCGTGTCGAAGGAGGATATGGTGGTCTGGCTGCGCCTCGCCTCCTCCGGGCTCCCGCGGCTGAGCTCTTCGCTCAGACGGGTCAGCCTCACGCGCATGGCCTCCTCCTTCTTGGTGCTGGTGTTGTCGAACACCTCGTCGACGGTCCCGCGCGTGACCAGCACGTACACCTCGCCGTCGTTCTTCCTGCCGGTCCTGCCGCGGCGTTGGATGGTGCGGATCTCGGAGGGGACCGGTTCGTAGAACACGACGACGTCGGTGCTGGAGACGTCCAGCCCCTCCTCGCCGACCGACGTGGAGACCATGACGTTGAACTCTCCGGACCTGAACTTGTCGAGGAGCGCTATCTGCTGTTTCTGCCTGAGTCCGCCGTTGGACTGACCCACGAGCATGCCGGCCCTTACGCCGGGAATCGAAGATATGTTGCGGAAGAGCAG
>JAFVET010000148.1 GCA_017475875.1 Candidatus Methanomethylophilaceae archaeon | reverse complement strand
CCTGATCGTCCGTTTCCCCGGGGACGCGGGGGACAACCTTGGGCTGGATGCGGGGGTGTCGGGCGAGATGCTCGGGAGGGTGTTCCACATCGAGTCGGTGGCGGTGCTTCCAGGGCATCGCGGCAACGGGTTGCAACGGGAGTTGGTACGCGTCGGCGAGCGCATGGCTGTGGAGATGGGTTTCACGGAAGCGTATGCCACGGTCTCTCCCGGGAACGTGTACAGTCTCGGGAACATGGTCCGCTCCGGTTACGAGGTGCTGGGGGAGTTCCCCAAGTACGGTTCCACACGCCTCGTGTTGCACAAGAGCATGGCAAGTGGACAAGACCGTCGAATCATGCAACGTCCCGTGTATCAATGCGACAACGGCACATCCGCAGGCAAAAAACTCCGGAAACGAGTCGTCACAAGGCGATGGGCACAAGGTCAAGATACATGTACAGTACATGTACAGTACATGTCTCACGACCCTCCATATTCCATCGACGATGAGATCATCGACCTCATAGTCCGGATCTCCCGGAGGGCGCAGTCCGTCACGGACTATCAGACATTGAACCCCAACCCCAGGCTGCGCAAGCGGAACCGTATACGGTCCGTGTATTCATCCTGTGCCATCGAGGCGAATTCCCTGACGGCGGACCAGATTTCGGACATGATGGACGGTCGGAGGGTCGTCGGTTCCGAGAAGGATATCAAAGAGGTTCGGAACGCGATCGAAGCATATTCCATGCTGGGCACGTTCGATCCATATGATCTGAATTGTTACCTGAAGATGCACGGCGTGATGGCACACGACACGGTAGTGGAGGCCGGAATGTTCCGTACGTGCGGCGAAGGCGTGTATTCCGGAAGCCGTCTCGTGTTCATGGCCCCTCCCCCAGAACTCGTCCCGGTGCACATGGAAGGTCTTTTCGAATGGCTCAACGAGTCGAGGGGCAGGGTCAATCCGTTGGTGGCGTCCTGTGTTTTCCATTACGAATCGGTGTCCATACATCCGTTCACGGACGGCAACGGGAGGATGGCCCGCCTGTGGCAGACCGCGATACTGGGGGAATGGATGGACCTGTTCCATTGGATTCCCATAGAGAACCGTATCCACAAGGCCCAGACGGAGTATTACGAGGTCATCGACAGATGTAACGCCGAAGGCGACTCCACGGAATTCGTCAGGTTCATGCTCCGCACGATCCTCACGACCCTCGAGGATGTGGAATTCGAGATACGCCAGGCGTCTGAAGCGATCCCGGGGGCTCTCCGCAGGTTGACCGGGGTCATGGAGACTGGCAGGTTCTACACTTCCAACGAGTTGATGGATCTGTTGGGGCTGTCGTCAAGGGCGTCGTTCCAGGACAGGTACCTAAGGCCGGCGTTGGCCAGGGAACTGTTGGAACCGGAATATCCGGAATCACCGCGCAGGCCCGGTCAGAGGTACAGGCTTCGCGAGCGGTGAACCCCGGTGTCAAGTAGATATTACATGAACGCATCCCGCGGGTCATGATCACGGTAATCGGTACGGGTCACGTCTTCAATCTGGCGGAGCCCGTGTCGTTCATCGTCAAGAACACATGGCCCGATGCGGTGCTCATAGAGCTGGACATGTCCCGTTACAAGACGATCACCTCGGAAGGCGACGGCGGGGAGAGTAAGGAGGGCAGGTCCACGATATACCGTCAGACCGCCGAGTACCAGAACCGTATGGCTGAAAAATACGGAAACAAGGTGGGCGGGGAGTTCCTCGCCGCGGTGAACACGGGTAAGCTCGCCGGTGCGGACATAATCCCCATAGATACGGACGCGCAGCGCGTCATGGACGAGATGTGGGACGAGATGTCAGTGGGGGAGAAGACGAGGTACAAGCTGTCGGGGATACGCGACTCCGTCCTCGGACGGCGTGCGGTCGAGAACGTGCAGAAGTCGTTCGCGGTCAACGAGGAAGCCTATGTGGCGGACATGCGCAGACGCTACCCGACACTGGTCCGCAAACTTATCGACGAGCGCAACGCCTATATGGCCGAGCAGATAAACAAGGCGTCGGAGGACCACGAAAACATGGTCGTGGTCGTCGGCGACGCGCACGTCGAGGGCATATGCGCCCTCCTGAAGGATCCCGTCGTGCGCAAGATTCGTCTGGCGGACCTGATGGACGACGCGCGTCTGAAGGAGGTCCGCAAGATGGTTTGGAACGGAGAGGATACGATATGAAGGTCACACTGCTGGCACACACCAACGAACCGGATCTGATCTGCGCGGCGGCCGCCCATTCCTGTTACTCGGAGCGGCCTTCGGCGGACATAATAGAGAATATAGATTCAGAAAAGGTCCTCGGGCGCGTGGTGGGCATGGGACACCATTCGGTGATCGAGCACGCCGTGTTCACGTTCTCGGTCGAGGGCGTGTCCCGCGCGTTGACCCATCAGCTCGTCCGCCACAGGCTGGCGTCGTTCTCGCAGCAGAGCCAGAGGTACGTCTCCATGAAGGAGCCCACGTACGTGGTGCCGCACACGGTGGAGTCGGATCCGGAGGCTTCCGAACTGTTCGAAAGGACCATGGATGCCATATGGGAGGCCTATTCCCGTCTGGAGGAGATGGGGATACCCGCGGAGGATGCGAGGTATTTGCTCCCCAACGGATGCACCACGAACATAACAATCACCATGAACGCGCGGGAGCTGTTGCATTTCTTCGAACTGAGGTGTTGCAACCGCGCACAGTGGGAGATAAGGGAACTTGCGGACGAGATGCTGAGGCAGTGTCGTGAGGTGTCCCCCGTGATATTCAAGGATGCGGGACCTCCGTGCCGCAGGGGACCTTGCCCCGAAGAGAAGAAGAGCTGTGGCAGGCCGAGACGCGATATAGGGGTATGACACAAGCGGTTGCGACAACTTCAGTTCGCACATTCGGCTGCATGGATATGACAGGGCCGTCGGGTCGTTCCTACTGCAGGGGCAAAAATCCCTGACCGTTCGCATCTCGGGGCAGGCGGACCATATGTCGTTACATCGGCGATTGTAGCTGAGCGGAGACTCTAGATAATCCCCGTTGGCCGAGACAGGATGCGCTGGGGGATCAAATCGCGTCTCCGATCCTGGGAAGATGCGATAGTTCCAATCATTCCTCCATTTTTCAGCTATGATGTCGAGTCCACGCATGTCTCTGTCTATCGTCCCGAGACCTTCGCGGCATCTCCCACCGTCCCTTTCGCTTTCAGCTATCGTACGAGGTTCGCCACCGTCGCTTCCGATTAGGTCGATTACAGATTTATAGCACACGTCCGGTCCGTCTTCTTGGTTCATCGTGGCGAAAGAGGATAGCCTCTGTTCGATTTTGTTCCATTTGGAAGTGCATGGGGGGAAGTGGCGGACCAGCAGTTCCATGCTCGTGTCATCTGCGAAT
>JAFVET010000147.1 GCA_017475875.1 Candidatus Methanomethylophilaceae archaeon | reverse complement strand
GCGTCTCCGTCTTCGGAGGCACGTCCGTTTGCATGCCCGCATTGCCGACGCGTCATCCGTTTCCGTGAACACGACCTGATTCCATCGCCGTTCGGATACCTTCCTAATCCCGATCTTGGAACGTCGGTATGGGGTCGAGGGGAGGCGAGCTACCGTTGCCGCCACCAGGCTGTTTGGGTCGTGTTTTCATATCAAAATCCCTCCCCATTATGAGAAAGAATAAGATAAGGGTTCAACATCACCTCACTACTACAGGGTACCTCACCCTGTACGGACAAGAGAGAGGTGTAAAGGATGTCTTCAGAGAACAGCAGCAAAGGTCCGGCGGTTTCTGCAGCCGGCAAAGCGGGAGGTCAATCGGGCAGGGGATTCGATGGAGAGGAACCCAGCGTGGTCTACCGCAACGGGCGGTTCCTCCTGAACATCCCTCGTTTCAACGGTACCGACAAGGACCAGTTCAACACCGCCATAGACTGCGAGCAGGGCATAATCCCCACCAGCCGTCTCGACTCGGTGAAACGTCCAGGTGGCAAGTTCACACGTCCGGCCACGATAGACCTCACCTCTTTGACCATCTCGCCGCTCGAGCAGTTCACTCTGGAGATAGACTTCGTGCCGGTGTTCGAGAACGAGAAGGTCGACCAGATGCTTTTCGACCTCGAAGGCAACCGCGTCCTCGCGCTCACGTCCACCGGATACCTGGTGGCCGACAGGGACTACAAGGTCCCTCGCGAGGATTTCAACGTCCGCGACAGCACGTCGTCCGGCAGGGTGATGATCCACCGCGTCGACCCACGTGCGAAGAGGGGAGGTTCGGCACGCACCGACGTCTCCCGCGGGTTCGTGTCTTCGGTCCCGAAGATCAACTTCACGGACGGGGGGCTCGTCCTCCACGTACCGCGCTTCGCCTGCGCCCCCGACGACGCCCTGAAGGTGACGATCGTCTCGGAAGGGAAGGAGTATGCGATTGGGAACCTGGTCTCGGAGATATCCGACGACGCCTGTACCAGCGTCCCGACGGATCTGTCCATGGACGTCGAGGGCTTCACGCCGCTCGACGCCTTCTCGGTGAAGATCGACGGTACGGTGTACCAGGAGTACGCCTCCCACGACCGTTTCAGATTCGCCTCGAGCGGGATGATCGTCAGCCGTCCGGAGCCGAACGCCACGGTCATACACCGCAAGGGTTCCGTACCTCCGAGCGGAAAGTACGCCGTCCTGTACACCAAGGACGCCTTCGGTTATTCCTACTCGGGACTCGGCCAGGCGATCGTCCGTCGCGATCAGCCGGAAGAGACCGTCGCCCAGAAACAGGAGAAGGAGGCGAAACCCGTCGAGGAGAAGCCGAAGAAACCCAAGAAGAAGGTCAAGACAGCCGTCACCCTCACGTTGTCACAGCCTTCCAAGGCCGCTTCGATCCGCATGAAGGGGGAGGTCCTCCCGATATACAGCGAGGTCCCCGTCGCTGAGGTCCACATAACCGCCGGCGAACCCGAATCGGCAGTCGTCCGCTTCACCGACCCTGCCGGAGAGGTCATCAACGAGGTCCCAGTCGCCGGAGGACAGGTCGTCGCCGACCCGAAGGGCTACGAAGGCGTAATGTACGTCGAGTTCAAGTGTTCGGAAGGCGTCCTGGCGAAGACGGGGCTGGTCTATAT
>JAFVET010000146.1 GCA_017475875.1 Candidatus Methanomethylophilaceae archaeon | reverse complement strand
TGACCGCATTCTGCATTGCGCCGTATGTCTGGTTGTTGAGGATTTTCTGAATAGGAAGCTTGTGAGCCAAGTGTATGGGGGCTGTCCCGGTAAAGGACAGCATCTCGCAGTATCCAAGATATCAGGATATCTGCGGGAAGACCCGAGAATCGAGTACGCTTTGGTTCTGGATGTCCGTCATTTCTACGCGTCCATCGACAAGGACATTCTGAAAGCGAAGCTTAGAGGAGTCATCAAGGATTACAGGTTCCTTGAGCTCGTTGACCAGCTGATCGATGACTATCCTCTTCCCGGCCTTCCGTTGGGATCGAGGTTCTCCTCCATGCTCGCCAACCTGTACCTGTCGGAGATGGATCACATGCTGTGCGAGAGGCATCATGTGCATTACTACGCCCGTTTCATGGATGACATCGTCATCCTGGGCTATTCCAAGCCGTGGCTCCGGAGGATCTTCGGAATCATACGCGACCACCTCTCGGGGATCGGACTGGAGGTGAAGCCCAATTGGCAGATTTTCCCCGTCCGTTCTCGGGGGATAGATTACGTCGGTTACGTGATCCATCCCGACCATGTCCTTCTCAGGAAATCGACGAAGAAGAGGATGCAGGCCAGAGCCAGAGCGATAGCCGAAAAGCAGGAGGATCCGACGTATGTGCTGGACAGGCATGACCTCGGGACCATCCATTCCTATGAGGGATGCCTCAAATGGTGCGACGGAAGGCATCTGAGGCATCTGACATTCGATGATATCTATGAGAGGGACAAGGAGAACAGAAGAAATACCAAGGAGACAACATCATGAAAGCAAGCAACAAGACTTTGCTGGCTGTAGCAATGGTCACACTCATGCTCATGGTCCCGTTCACGATGATCGGGACGGCAGAGCAATCGGATGCGACCTCCTATTGGCCGACAAAGTCGAACTATACATATACGATGGATTTCTCGGATCCGCATAACATCACGGTCAAATCCGGTTCGAACGTGATGGTATCGAGCACAAGCGCTAGCACCAAGACGGTGGTCGAGCTGAATGCACTTACATCCCACACTGACCAGGTCTATAAGATGAGCGATGCTGGAACGGTCGGAACCCTCGTGGTCGCTGTTGACGATCTCGTCAAATATGATTCCGCCTCGAGCGCATGGGTCAAATGCACCGCATGGACCTGGGGTTCGGACGGAGTTGGTCCGTTCGGCATGTTCTATGCGGCGGTCAGCCTCGGAGCGCAGGATGATTATGCGATCAGCACCACGCCCGGTCATATAGCATATATCCTCGACCCAACGAATCTTTCTTATGCCCTGAA
The DNA here is from genome assembly GCA_017475875.1 of Candidatus Methanomethylophilaceae archaeon. Taxonomy (GTDB): domain Archaea; phylum Thermoplasmatota; class Thermoplasmata; order Methanomassiliicoccales; family Methanomethylophilaceae; genus Methanoprimaticola. Next base: position 538 of record JAFVET010000146.1, on the reverse strand, counting down.
ATACAAGAATGGCGAGGGCGGGGCCATCACGTCTGGCGAACACATCTACACCATCACCGACTACAACGTCATGCTGGTCATCCCCACTGTCTACTGGTCTGTCAACGGAACGACCCTGACGATGGGTAATACCTCGACTACCGGCGTCGCCTACGCCCACACCGCGGACGGGACGACTTATCCGTACCTGGCAATCGGTGTCTACGAAGCTTACGCGGACGACGATCTCGGACTTCTGTCCAAGAGCGGGGTCACCTCGTCGGACACGAAGACAATCGATGCATTCAGGTCCTATGTGGATATCGGGAACTCCCTTATCACCGACAATGTCGGTACTTACCAGATGTGGAACTTCTATGAGTATACACTGTACAAGATCATGGCACAGACCTACATCTCCAGCTTCGATTCCCAGACCATGGCAGGTCAAGGCGCCAACAACGGGCATGGAACAGGTTCCACGAACACGTCGGGCCCCGCGACCACTCCCGGTGAAACAAGGTCGACAAGCTCCTGATCGAGAACGCCTGGAAAGGCG
>JAFVET010000145.1 GCA_017475875.1 Candidatus Methanomethylophilaceae archaeon | reverse complement strand
TGGCGTCAACGATGTTTATTATGGCGTCGGGTTTCTCATCGACGATAAAATTCCTCGAGACTATCTCTTCGGGGGAATACGGCGAGAGTGAATAGATACACGGCAGATCGACCAACTGGTCGTCTGTCTTACGGATCTTTCCAGTCTTTTTGTCGATGGTGACCCCTGGCCAATTACCGACGCGTTGGGACGCCCCCGTCAACACGTTGAACAGGGTCGTCTTCCCGCAGTTCGGGTTTCCGGCCAATGCAATTGTATAGCTCATAGCCTAAGCTCCTTTGTTCAAAAAACAACGTTACAAACAGCAGGGATCACTCGATCTCTGCGATTTCCACCATCTCAGCGTATTCCTTTCTGAGACTGAGTTCGTAGCCGCGGACTGTGACCTCCACAGGATCCCCGAGGGGAGCGACCTTACGGACGTACACCTCGGTTCCCTTGGTGATACCCATGTCCATAATGTGCCGTTTCTGTTTGCCGTCACCGGTCAACTTAACTACTTTTACCTTAGAGCCAACGCTGGCTTCCTTCAATGTAGTCATCATATCAACTCGCAGGGCTGCACATGATCTTGGAAGCCATATTGGCATCAATTGCGATCTTCGATCCCATGATATCTACGATCACACTGCCTTTGACATGCGTAACTACACGAATCATTGTGCCTTGGATAAAACCGAGATCCTCCAGGAACTTCTTTGTATTCTCCCTACCGGACACTTTGACCACTGTAGCTCCTTCGTTCACTTTGAGGAAAGAAAGAGGCATCGAGGGACCGATGTTGCATACAGTACCTGGACGAACGGCAGAGCCGACCACTGTTCCTTCGGAACTCATGTGGTTAGGTACTCCTAAAACATATATAAATTTAGTCACAACTAAAATATTAAAGGCTAACTTAATATATGTACAATAATTGGTCATGGATGTTATTGTCAACAGGTGTTGGCTGACGCCGGTTGCTCGATTCTGGCAATACCCTAGCATCAACCCCGTAATTCCATCGCTGTTTGTTGGCCTCTTTGTCGAGCGGTTATATCGTCGACTTTCTGTTTGAAGGAACCAATTTGGAGCATGGCGTGGCATGAGCATATCTTGAACGTATCCTGGCTATTCAGAACCCAGACCTGAGCACGATACCGGAATGGCCGCCGATAGTCGCTCGCAACAATCGTAAGGCACTGACATCATGTTGCCGGTGGCGATATACGCATGACATCGAAATGTCCTGAACCCTTTTCCAGTCTGTAGCTGGCAGCCACTTTGAATTCGTCTAGACACTGCACACATCCCTTTCCGCCTGATCGTTGTCGAACGCGAACTTCGATGTCAAGGACGAAATGACACAACGGATGCCCTCGCTCCAGATCCTTTCGATGAGGGTTTCTCCCCTGCCTTTCCTTCTGCACCCCCTTTTCATCTCCGTTGGAACCGGCGGATCGGGGCGTTCCATATCGGCAAGGGACACAAACGCATCGTATTTCCTCATCGAACCCTATCGATGCGGAATCATTAATAACCGACACAATGTTTCCATTTTCAGGTGCTGGATGGTATCCTCATATTCGTCATGACAGATGACTGCAGTTGCGGAAACCGAGCATTATCGTTAATTATAACAGCATGGACGAGAGGGCACACTACATGAAACAGACTATCATTCTAGGCAACATCATAACCATGGATGAAAAGAGACCTTTCGCCAAAGCGGCGTTGGTCAAGGATGGCGTATTCGTTTACATCGGAGATGCGGAAACCGCGAAGAATCTAGCCTCTCCGACCGCGGAGGTATTGGACTACGGGGAGATGTACATCTACCCGGGATTCCTCGAAAGTCATTGCCATGGATATTTCGCAGGGTACCGTGCGATCGGACAGGCGGATCTCACGCCGGTCATGCCTCCAGACTACGGAAAATACCGTATCATCATAGAGGAGTTCATAAAGAAAAACCCTCAGCTCACGGTCTATATGGCAGCGGGATGGGCTCAAACGCAGGAATATGTCAGCAAGGCGTATCTCGACGACATATGTCCCGATAAACCGCTCCTCATGCATGAGGTCGGGGGACACTCCATGCTCCTCAACTCGAAGGCGCTGGAACTCTTCGGCATAGATGCCGAATGCGCCAAGAAGTACGGATACGACATGGTACATGTCGATGAGAATGGGGAACCGGACGGGAACATATGCGAGCTTCCTGTGCTCGAGGTCATACAGCAGATGCCCAATACGATTGACGAAGCGAAGAGATATATTCTGCATTGGCAGGACTTCGCCATCGCCAAAGGATTCACAGGGGTCGCCGACGCAGGTGCAGAGCTCTTTTTCAAAGATGCTTCCAAGGCGTACCACGAGCTGGAGGAAGAAGGCAAGCTGAAGCTGCGCACTTACTCGTACCTTCTGGTCCCCGATAACGTGGACCCAAAAACAGAGATGCCCCGCATCATTGCGGACCGCGCGAAATACAGTGACGAATACTACCATATCATCGGTATCAAGGCGTTCTTGGACGGTGTTACTGAAGCCCATACGGGATGGCAGAACCAGGACTATGCAGACGAACCGGGATACCATGGCGTAGAGCGCTTCAACGACCACGACAAGATGGTGGAACTGATTGTGGCCGCCGATAAGGAAGGCCTCTCCGTCCATGTACACTCGGAAGGAGGAGGTGCCACCCACTTCATGCTTGGCTGCATAGAAGACGCGGAGAAGATCACCGGCGACATGGATCAGCGTAACGTCCTGGCGCATCTGCACTTCGTCACGGATGAAGACATCCGTCGTATGGCGGCGACTCAATCCGTACCTGCTGTCGCACCTCTCTGGACCGCCAGGATTCCAGGAGGATACGAGAGGGAGGTCCAATTCGTCGGCAGAGAACTTGCCGAGCAGTCCTATCCCATCAAGTCTTTCATCGATGCCGGCGCATTGCCTGTTTTCCACTCTGACTACCCTGTATCATCCGTCGTGGATATCGGGGCCAGCATCTATATGGCGGAGACTCGTGCCGTTCCGATCGAGGAGCTCGGAGGGATGGCCACCCAAGGCAACATCAAGGAATCCATAGACCGTATGCAGTCCCTGAAGGCGATGACCGTTAACGTCGCATATGCCTGGCACCAAGAGAACCGTATTGGGTCGATCGAGTTCGGAAAGATAGCCAACATGGCCGTATTCGACTGCGATTTCCTGCATGACGACCTGGATAAGGTCGTTTCTGCCAAGGTCGTCGCGACCATCATTGACGGCGAAGAGGTCTACAGGGCCTGAATGCCTCCGCTGCGGCACCGGTCGCGGCGGAACCAAACGATTTCATTGAAAGTGGCCTCTTGCTTCGTTTGAAGTGAGAGAAACAATGGGGCAGGAGGCCATGAATTTTATAGAGTCGATGTATGGTCTGCATGTATTATATGTTGCCAAGGAATGTTGGAAACATGGATTATATCATCAGATTCTGACATTGACATATCATTTCATCACTCGAACGCACTAGTCCCGCCCAGCACGTTATAATCGGTGAACGGAAAACGAAGCCAAATACTTCCAAAAATTGATGGCAACGATGGTCTGGCGCCAAACCTAGATTATATAATTAACGATAGCGTGCCAGGTACCATGAAAACCGACATCGAGATAGCCGAAGAAGCGGTTGTCAAACCAATCGCGGATATTGCATCCAGCCTCGGTTTGTCCGAGAAAGACCTGATACCCTACGGGCACCACATCGCAAAGGTCCAGCTGTCCAAAATCAAGGAACTCGGCAAGAACAAGGACGGGAAGCTCATCATGGTGACAGCCATCACGCCCACTCCTGCGGGAGAGGGGAAGACGGTCACTACGATCAGTCTCATCCAAGGGTTGGGTCGCCTCGGATACAACGTCGTTGGAGCTCTCAGAGAGCCTTCCATCGGACCTACTTTCGGTATCAAAGGCGGAGCGACCGGAGGAGGATACGCCCAAGTGTACCCCATGTGGGACATCAACTTGCACTTCACGGGGGACATCCATGCCGTCACTGCTGCCCACAACCTCCTTTCAGCGATAGTCGACAACGAACTTGTGAGGGACAACGAACACAACATCGATCCCACCCGTGTTGTTCTCAAGAAAGCGATGGACATCAACAGCAGGGAACTGAGGAACATCGTGACTGGACTCGGCAAGGACAGGATCCTCGGAGGAGTCCCGCACGAGCACGGCTTCCTCATGACGTCGGCATCCGAGATCTCCGCGATCCTCGCACTTTCTTCCGATGCCGCGGATCTGCGCAGGAGACTCGAGAGGATGGTCGTCGCTTACACCTACGACGGTCACCCGGTAACAGTGAAGGACCTCGGTTGCATCGGTGCGCTGATGGTTCTCCTGAAAGACGCCGTCAACCCGAACCTGGTGCAGACCCTGGAAGGTCAGCCCGTCTTCGTCCACGGGTTCCCGTTCGCGAACATCGCCCACGGAACCAACAGCGTCATCGCGACCAAAGCCGCCTTGAAACTTGGGGACTACGTCGTCACCGAAGCGGGATTCGCCTCCGATCTCGGAGGAGAGAAATTCATGGACATAGTCTGTCGCGAATCTGGCATGTCTCCCGACTGCGTGGTCATCGTGGCATCCATAAGGGCGCTCATGACGCACGGCGGAGGAGTCCTCACAGACGATTCCACCCTCACCTTGGAAACTTTGAAGAAGGGTCTCTGCAACCTCGACAAACACATCGAGAACATGTCCTACTACGGCGTTCCGATCGTCGTCTCGATCAACCACTTCAGCTTCGACAAGCAGGAGGAGATGGACCTGGTCAGGCAGCACTGCCTGGACAAGGGTGTCAAAGTGGCTTTCTCCGACGGCTTCATCAAAGGCGGGGAAGGCGCGGTCCCGTTGGCCAAGGCGGTCATCGAGACCTTGGAGACGTCCAAGAAGGACTTCCGCTATCTCTACGACCTCGACATGCCCATCAAGGACAAGATCGAGAAGATCGCGAAATGCATCTACGGTGCGGACGGTGTGACCTATTCGGCCCCTGCCGAAAAAGCGATCAAACAGATGGAATCCGACGGATACGGCAACCTTCCGATATGCATCGCGAAGACTCAGGCTTCGCTTTCCGACGATTCCACCAAGAAGGGGGCACCCAAGGGCTGGACGCTCAACGTCAGGGAGGTTCAACTCTCCGCCGGTGCAGGATTCATCGTTCCGGTCTGCGGTACACTCACCCTTATGCCGGGACTTCCCAAGGTCCCCGCCGCGATGAGGATGGACCTCCTCCCCGACGGACGCATCGTGGGACTCAAATGATCGGTGGGGGGCGACCCCCATCCACTTTTCAACAATTCTTGAGGCTGAACTCGCGGTAAAGGGACAGAAGCGAGTCCAGTTCTATGTCCGTTTTGAACGATGTCGGGCACACGTGCGACTTCGCGGCGTGACCGTGTTCGTTGAGGAACACCATGAAGTCGTCGATACGCGGTGGCGAGAGCTTCATGAAGGAGGACAACTCGCTCATATCGTAGAGGAAAACCTCCGTGTCGAGTTCGCCGCGCCATAGCTCTAGGTATTTGCCGAGCCTCTTCGTGGCAGTGAGATCGGTGACGACCATCCTGGCGAGAGCGTCCTTGTCATGCAACGGGCCGAGCCAGAAAGGACCGAGGCGGTGGTCTGGATCCATGGTATAGGATACGGACCTCTCGAGCGTGTCCATGTCGTAGTGCATGTAACCGAGCTGTGCCATCGTCCTGTCCGCGGCATCCGCC
>JAFVET010000144.1 GCA_017475875.1 Candidatus Methanomethylophilaceae archaeon | reverse complement strand
CGGAGTCAACGCCATCAATGTCGGCGATGAGGGAGGATTCGCACCCCCGCTCGACACCGTCGACGAGGCCCTCTCCATTATTTGCGATGCTGTCTCCGACGCCGGCTACACCCCTGGCAAGGACGTCTTCCTCGCCATAGACGCGGCTTCGTCCGAGTTCTTCTCCGACGGCAGGTATTCCGTCGACGGGATGTCGCTCACACCCGGGGAGCTCCTCGACCACTACGTCGATCTGACGAAGTCCCATCCGCTCATCAGCATCGAGGACCCGTTCTTCGAGGACGATTTCGAGACCACTGCGGAGCTTACCTCCAAGATAGGGAAGCACGTCCAGATTGTGGGCGACGACCTCTTCGTCACCAACAGCCGCCGTCTTGCCAAGGGAATCGAATGCGGGGCCGCTAACGCCCTCCTCCTCAAGGTCAACCAGATCGGTACCATCACCGAGTCCGGGGACGCGGCCAGGAAGAGCTTCGACAACGGTTACAACGTCGTCGTCTCCCACAGGTCCGGGGAATCAGAGGACACCACCATTGCTGACCTCTCCGTCGGATGGGGTTCGGGAGAGATCAAGACCGGTGCACCCGCAAGGGGAGAGAGGACCGCCAAATACAACCGTCTCCTCAGGATCGAGGAGGAACTCGGCAGCAAGGCGAAATATCCGGGATTGTCCATATTCCACATCTGAAACTCTTGCCGGCGGGGGTAAACCCCGTCGGAAACCCCTTATATCTAGTATTTATAGGTTTTTGTTCAAAAATTGACGTTTCGAGCCCTCTATTCTTTGGTTAATATACCCTTTCGGAGGGGCCGTGAGAAGGCTTATATCTACCCTCTGCAGTAGGGATGATACTGCGTGGGAGATGGGAAATCTGCCCGAATAAGGGACGCATCGCCTCGCAGGATTGGGGGAATAAATTGGATAACGATTACGACTACACTAGCGATAGCTACGTTTCAGGAGGCGAAAAACTGCATTCATTAGACGTTTTTTCGCCGAAATCCATGATGAGCGTCTATTGTGAGTGCGGCAGAATCGTAGTTCTCGACCGTGCCGAGATGAAGCTCAAGCTCTCTCTAGGTAAGGATCTCCAATGCATGAAGTGCAGGAACATCCGCATTTCACAAGACATCGATTACCTTAACGCCCTGTTCGACGGGACCCTCGAAGAGAACCTCGCCTGATCCCTTAACCGACCCTTATAAAAAACAACGTTTTTATTACGATTTATTTTTTAGTAACACTGATTTGGACAGTATAAAACTGTTTTTATGAGGTTGGAACAATCATCCTATTGGGTATGTGTTCCGTCGGACGATCTTATGCCGTTTTCGTCTTCGTGCTCTTGGTTTTGGAAGACTCGGTCTTCTTCGTCTTCGTAGCCGTCGCCTTCTTTGTTGTCGGCTTGGCACGACCGGGACAGGAGGTGTTTATGCACTCCTCGCTCGAACCCATGACGATGATCGGGGCGTTGCAGAGCGGACATATGCGACCCGCTCCAGAAACGGACCCCCTCGGCCTCAGCGGATAGGTCTGCGTGCACACCGGCCATTCGGAACAACCGGCGAAACGCTTGCCCGCCTTGGAGAACATGATACGGATACGACCCTTGCCACATGTGGGGCACGGGCCGAGGTCGTTCTTCTCCGTGTTGGAAGTACATTTCGGATCGATGCACTGCACCGACGGTGGGTTGCCCTTGCGTATGACCTTGAGCTGAGGGAGGCCGCAGACCGGACAGGTGGTTTCCGTGGTCTGGATCATGGCCCCCCTGGGCAGCGGGTACGCCTTGGTGCATTCGGGATACCCGTCGCATCCGATGAAGTTCCCGTTGCGTGAACGTTTGATTGACATGTTGTTCCCGCACGTGGGGCAGATCCCTATGTGCTGCTGGGTGTGCAGCGCCTCTTTGATCTCCTTACCGATATCCTCGGATTCCTCGGAGATGCGGACCGCCACATCGTGGAGCATGTCCTGCGATTCCTTGACTACGGAATCGAGCGTGCGCTCGCCCTCGGTGATGCTCAGCATGTCCCTCTCGAGCCTTGCCGTCATGTCGGGCTCCGTTATCCCGCCGCCGTGCTTCTCCAGCGATTTGGTGAGGGCTATGCCGCTCGCGGTCGGGATCATGTAGTTGCCCTGCACGTAGTTGCGAGAGAACAGTTTGCCTATGATGTCGTGGCGTGTACTCTTGGTCCCCAGCTGCAGACGGTCCATCTCCTGGATCAGGGAGCCCTGGTTGTACCTGAACGGAGGTTTCGTCTCCGAATCGACCAGACCTATGCTCCTGATGTCTATGCTGTCCCCCACCTTGAGAGGCGGGAGCTTGGAGTTGTTGGTCTTCATGTACTTCTTGTAGTATTTCTTCCAGCCCGGTTTCACCAGGTGGTATCCCTCGGCGTCGAAGAGCTCGCCGGCAACGTCTATAGTGCATTTGGTGACTTCGGCCTCCGCCACCGGTGCCACGGTGGCCAGGAAGCGTCTCACGATGAGCTCGTAGAGCTTCCACTTGTCACCGGTCATGCGGTCCGGCGAAGCGGCCGCGGTCGGATAAATGGGAGGATGGTCCGTCGTCCTGCGCTTGCCCTTGGACGGGATGATCTTGTCTTGGGCGAGGATCTCCGCGATCTCCGAATCGAAGTCCGAACCCTTCAGTTTCTCCAGGACGCCTTTGATGCTGAGCGTCTTCGGATACTCGGTGTTCTCGGTACGCGGGTATGAGATGTAACCGCCGGTGTAAAGGTCCTCGGCCAGTTTCATCGCGTTGGTCGGCGTGATGCCTATCTTGTTGGCCTCCACCTG
>JAFVET010000143.1 GCA_017475875.1 Candidatus Methanomethylophilaceae archaeon | reverse complement strand
TTCATATCGGGAAACGAGGCTTTCGCTCTGGGGATTCGGCTAGCCAGACCGGATGTGGTTTCAGCATATCCGATAACCCCGCAGACAGTCGTCGTCGAGAGACTGTCCGAGATGGTGGCGGACGGAGAGCTGGATTCGAATTTCATCCATGTCGAGTCCGAACATTCGGCGATGTCGTGCGCCATCGGGGCATCGGCTGCAGGGGTGCGCGTATTCACCGCTACATCCTCGCAAGGACTGTTGTACATGGCCGAGTGCCTTCCCTACGCTGCCGGGGGAAGGTTTCCGATAGTCATGATGAACGCGGACCGCTCCGTGGCCCTACCCTGGAACATATATGGAGATCACAGTGATTCACTCTCCCAAATCAGCTCGGGATGGATCCAATTCTACGCCATGAACGCCCAAGAGGCTCTGGACATGGCGATAATGTCTTACCGCATCGCCGAGGATCCCTCGGTGTCCACCCCGTTCATGGTAAACCTGGACGGATTCAACCTCACCCATACGTACGAGAACGTCGATGTACCGGAGCAAGAGGAAGTGGACACGTTCCTCCCGCGGTATTCGACGAGAAACAGGATAGACCTTGAAAAGCCCGTCAACATGTGTTTCTCCGCCGGTCCTGCATACAACACGCTGTTCAAGATGAGCGAGCACAAGGGGATACTGAATGCCAGGGAGGTCGTCCCCCAGGCGGAAGGGGAGTTCATGAGAGTTTTCGGACGCAAGTATTCCGGTATGATCGAGGGGCATCTCCTCGAGGATGCAGAGTTCGTGATCGTCACGCTAGGGTGCGTGTCGGGATTGTGCATGGACGTCGCCGACCGTCTGCGCGAGGACGGGGTAAAGGCGGGCGTCCTCCGCATCAGATACATGCGCCCCTTCCCGGACAAGGAGATCCAATCCGCCCTGCTGAACTCCAAGGCGGTCTGCGTACTGGAGAAGGACGTGTCGTTCGGCAATGCCGGCGTGGTCTTCGGCGAAGTGAAGGCCGCCCTGTACGGCAGCGGCTGCGGCTGTACCGTATGCAATCGCATCGGAGGTCTGGGCGGTCGCGACATCTCGTTCGACGACATACGCGACATATTCGGAGAGCTCGAGGACCGTCCTACTGATGTCGGATTCGTCTGGGGGTCTGGATCATGAACGAACCTAACGCCCGGACCATTACCAGCGACGAGTACTTCTACGGTCACAAGGCCTGCGCCGGGTGCGGAGGCGCCCTGGCGGTGAGGATAGCGCTAAAAGTTCTCGGCAAGAATGCGGTTGCTGTGCTTCCCGCAGGATGCATGTCGGCCGTGGGGTTCAACTTCCCAAACCTCTGCTTTGCCAACAACGCCATAATCTCCACGTTTGCAGGGACCGCATCCATGATGACCGGCATCGAAGCGGGGCTGAAGGCTCGCGGGCTGAAAGATTACACGGTTGTCGGTTTCGCCGGCGACGGTGGGACGGCGGACATAGGGATACAGGCCCTCTCGGGGTGCATAGACCGGAACGACAACGTAATCTACATCTGCTACGACAACGAGGCCTACATGAACACTGGAACCCAGAAGAGTTCGCTAACCCCGTTCGGGGCTTCGACCACGACGACCCCCGCCGGTTCCGTCTTGCGTGGCAACATCAGGGAAAAGAAAAACCTCTTAGGAATCGTAGCAGCGCACGGAATCCCCTACGCGGCCACCGCCAGCATAGGGTACCTGGATGATTACATGGCGAAGGTCAGGAAGGCCTCCCTCATCAAGGGAACCAAGTTCATCCATGTCCTCGCCCCCTGCCCGACGGGATGGGGTGCCAAGACCGATATGACGGTCGAGTTGGCGAAGAAGGCCGTGGACACTGGACTCTGGTGCTTGGCGGAGTACCAGAACGGCGAGTTCAGACTGAACAGGGACGTCACGGACCCGGACGGGATTCCAGACTATCTGAGGTCGCAGAAACGCTTCTCCCATCTCACAGACGAGGACATCTCACACATCGTGGAGTCGCGTGACGCCAGATGGGAAGTCCTCCGCCAGAACGGGAAGAAGTATCCAGAATCGTCGGAAAATGGTCTATCAGGACGTTACCATTCAGAACCCCGATTTGATCGAGAGTCCACATTTTGGTCCTCGGCCCGCCAATCCAGGAGCGGGCCGGTCCCGTACGACCTTTTGAATGAGGGATTCGGCATCTTCGTCGAACAGCATCCTCAACGCCTCGAACGCGGATGTCCCGTGCTTCCTGCACGTGCCGAGGTACGAGGACAGGTCGAGGAACCTCTGCGCGTGTTCGATGTCGCGGAAGCAGCCGGATATCTTCATCTTGGTCTTCACGAAACGCACGTCGCGTTCGGCCTGGTTGTTGGTGAACGGCACCTCGAAGTGCTGCAGGAAGCGGCATATGCCTTCCTTGTTGTCGATGAAACTCTCTATCAGCGCCCTTCCGCAGCCCCTCTCCCCGCCGGGACACACCGCCCCGACGAGGCGGTACTCGGCGACCCTGATCCCTACGACGGCCTCCAGCACGTAGCGGCTCTCCCTGTGCTCGAACGCGCCACCGGAGGAGCACTCCCGGAAGCGGGGGCAGCCCTTGCACTTGTCAGTCGTGTGGACGACCCCCTCGTCGGGTCCGTGCGGGAGGGTGACGTTGCTCCCCCTGTGCCCGGGATGGGCCCCGGGCATCCGGTCCGTGAGTTCGCGGAGGTTCCCGGGGGCTGCCCCCCTTCCTCAGGCCGTCAGTGGACGGGGGTTTGGAACCGTTGGTGGAGTTCATGTCCACCCGCCGCCTCAGATCAGCCTTGTCGCATCTGAGGAGCGCGTTCTCCTCCCTCACGGAATCCAGCTCCCTCCCGAGGCGCTCCAGCTCCCTGACGGGCGGGCAGTCGCCGCAGAGGGGGGCGTCCATCGTTCAGACCTCCGAAGAATCCAACATGGACCGCACGCGGTCCAGGAGCGACCGGTAACGGTCGCACCGGCGCTCCAGCTCGCCGATC
>JAFVET010000142.1 GCA_017475875.1 Candidatus Methanomethylophilaceae archaeon | reverse complement strand
GGAGCGACCGAACATGCGGGGGACTATGAGGTCGAATGGTTTACCGCTGATGCGCCAACTGCATTATCGCTACGGATGACCGTACCAAGCACAGACTTCAGAAACGACACGTCCGGGCCGGTTCCCGTTCGTTCTCGCGCCACGCCCCGGACGTGTCTGTGTTTTCGTTTCGATTTTAACGCCTATCTTCGTCGAGAGGGTGTATCCCGCTCACTCCCACTCGATGGTGGCGCAGGGCTTGGGAGAGAGGTCGTAGAGTACGCGGTTCACTCCTTTGACTTCGGACAGGATCCTCTTGGTAATCTTGTTGAGGAGCTCCCAGGGGACCTCCTCCACGGTCGCGGTCATGGCATCGGTGGTGTTCACGGCGCGGATAACGACGGGCCAGTCCCACAGCCTCTTCCCGTCCTTGACGCCGGTCGTGCGGAAGTCGGGCACGATGGTGAAGTACTGCCACACCTTCCCCTGGAGGCCCGCGTTGGCGAACTCCTCGCGGAGGATGGCATCCGATTCCCTAACCGCTTCGAGACGGTCGCGGGTGATGGCACCTGTGCACCTGACGCCGAGTCCCGGTCCGGGGAACGGCTGGCGGTTGACCATCGACTCGGGCAGCCCGAGACGCGCCCCGACCACGCGGACCTCGTCCTTGAACAGGAGCTTGACCGGTTCCACGAGCTCGAACCCGAGCCTCTCCGGGAGTCCACCTACGTTGTGGTGCGCCTTGACGCCGTGGCTCTCAAGGATGTCAGGATAGATGGTACCCTGGCCGAGGAACTTCACGCCTGTGATCTTCTTGGCCTCCTCCTCGAAGACGTTGATGAACTCGGCGCCGATGATCTTCCTCTTCTGCTCGGGATCGGATACTCCGGCGAGCTTGTCGAGGAAACGGTCGCTGGCGTCGACGTAGACGAGGTTGGCGTCCATCTGGTCGCGGAACACTGATATGACCTGCTCCGCCTCCCCTTTGCGGAGGAGGCCGTGGTTCACGTGGACGCAGGTGAGGTTCTTTCCGATGGCTTTGATGAGGAGGGCGGCGACGACCGAGGAGTCGACGCCTCCGGACAGTGCGAGAAGGACCTTTCCGTCGCCGATCTGTTTCTTCAGCGCGGCTACCTGTTCCTCGATGAACCTGTCGGCGAGTTCGGGGGTGGTGATGCGGGTCATTGATTCCGGGCGTACGTTTCCATCCATTGAGACACCTCTGGGATTGAATATGTCCGGCTTATCGTCGTTTACGATATAAACAATAGCGACCTCGTTCGAAGCGGTCCAACATCATGGGCAGGGCGCATCCGAGGATTGTGACCAGGGAGCCAGCCACGGACACCATGGTGCCGAGCGGTTCCACGTCCAGGTTCCATATCACGAGATAATCTGCGAAGAGGCATGCCACGGCCACGATTGCGACCATGGGGGCCATGCGGTTCGACAGTTCGGAGTGGAACCTGGCGGCCATGCAGAGCGAGACCGCGGTGATCGCCGCACCGAGGACCAGCACCGTGGCCGACACGGCTTTGGAGGTCGCGTCATCGGATGAAAGCATCCCGATCCCGGAGGACCCTCCCCAGTCCAGGGCGAGGGAGGCGAGTGTCACGACCCCTCCCGCGACGGCTATCCAATAAAGTCTGTCCTGGTCCATGGGATCACTCGTCGTACTTGCGGTTGGAACCGCGGGACGTCTCCACGGGATAGTGTTCCGCGTTCTTCACCAGTTTGTCCCTGAGCGATCCGGTGAGGTCGATGCCGTTCATCCGGGCGAACCTGAGGATGAAGTACAGGCTGTCAGCCAGTTCCTCCCTCACGTGTTCCCGGGACGCCCCGTCCACCAGCGCCTTGGACTCTTCGTCGTTCTTGAACCGGAATATCTGCAGCAACTCGGACGATTCCGTCGCCAGCCCTATGGCCAGGTCCTTGGGTCCGTGAAAGCGGTCCCAGTCGCGTTCCTCGCAGAAACGTTCCACCATGTCCTCCAGTTGGGAGACTGTGGTGTCCTCGTCGGTTCCCATGTGGATCGTCATTGCGTCGTATTATTTCATAGTGCCCCGCTTTCCGGAACGGTCCCCTCGATGCGAATATGATATACCGTGTACGCGATGTACATACATGAACGGCAAACTGCTGTTTGGTGTGGCGGCCGTTGCGGTCGTCGCCGTCTTCGCGATCAGCTATCTGGCATGGGGCGAGGACCAGATGCCACCGAAGGATCCGGATTACCAGGGCGAATGGTACGAAGTCTCGTCCTCGTTGGCCATATACGACGATTTCGAACCCAGGATCATGACGGTCGACATGTCCTCGTCGATCACCGTGACCAAAGAGGGCTATTTTTACACCTTGTCCGACGGCAAGCCTATCACGGCCGCCGTGGACCTCAAGAACACGCTCGTCATAGGCACGGGAGCAGGGACGTTCACCGTGGCATCCTTGGTAGGGGACAGGCTGGTGGTCGGCAGCATCGATGCGAACGATCAGTCGGCCGGATCGGAGGTCTACACCCGCACGCCGACCGATCAACAGGCTCTCCCCGACGGTCCCGGAGCGGAACCTGACGATCTCCCTCCCGGTGGCGAGGCGTGGATGCCGCAGGTGGGCGACGTGTTCACCGCGTACAAGGCTGTGGAGGTCAGCGGTTCCGACGTAACGGACCACATCGGTCGCGGTTACACCCTGACCGTCGACGCCCTTCAGGGGAATCTGATGCTGTACCGGGTCCAGTACGGGGATGACGGGTTGAAGACCCTCTACTTCTCATCCGTAAAAGTAGGTGCGAGCGACTGGATGTCCGCGACGACGATCGATGGGCGCACGGTCCTCGACATGGTCCATTTCTCCGACGGCAACGTATACACCGCGTCCTCGGAGACGAACGGCGACGTCACCGTCCACTGGGAGGTGGATTACGGAGACGCCGGCAAGGATGCGGACGTCCCCGACCTCGTGGGAAAGAGGTTCGGAGGCGAAGAGAGATTCCGTCTGCTCCTGAACGGGACGACCGAACAGGTAGGCAGCAATACCGTATCGCTGGAGATCGTCGGGCAGGACGGTCACTTCCTGGACATCCGCACGGTCAACGTACACGGCGAGGTCGCCTTATGGGGAGCCATGTTCTTCGAATCCGAGAGGGGATACAAGTTCTACGCCGAATCGTACGTGACATACGGAAGGGAGGACTACAAGGGAATCTACATGGGATCGATCAGCGACGACCTTGACATGCTGGACGCCGCCGGGGCGTACGGTTCCGACAGCGGTCGTATAACCATGGTCGACCAGGAATACCAATCAGACAGGAGCTGACCTGGAACGGCGGGTTATCCCCGCCATTTTTCCAATGTCTGGGGATTGGAAACACCCCCAGGCTCTGGTTTTTATATCGAATTCCTATGGCCGTCCATGGTTCTCGGGGGAAGATACCGCGACGACCGCAGGATATGCATCATATGCGGCAGGACGGAAGGTACCGTCAGGACCGTCGACGGCCTCGTTTGTGCCGACTGCATGCCCTCGGAGCTTCTCTGCGATGCCGGTCGCGTCAAGACGAACCACATCCGCCGCTTCAAGGAGGAGAATCCCGGCTGGAGGTCGGTGTCTGGAATCGTCCACGGACCAGCGCCCAAGGTGGAGATAGCCGACAGGAGCGCAGCCATAACACCGGCCACGCCCACGACCCTGGCGGCGGAGCTGATCGCCTAGATCCTCGTTTCCGATACCATCGACATCGTGGTGTCCTTCGTCCACATGTCCGGGATAAGCCTTATCCTGGGGCCGCTGAGGGAGTTCTGTGAAAACGGCAGGCTGAGGGTGATAACCACTGCGTATCTCGGATACACGGAGTACGAGGCCCTGCACGAACTTTTCAGACTCCCCAACACCGAGGTCCGCATGGAGCTCGAGGCCGACCGTTCACGTATCCATGCCAAGAGCTTCATCTTCGGCAGGGAGGACGGAAGGGGGACGGCTTTCGTGGGTTCGGCCAACCTGTCCTAGTCAGCTCTTACCGACGGGGAGGAGTGGGTGGTCAAGCTCCGCGAGCAGGACGTCCCCGAGGTCATGCGGGACCTCCGCACCAGTTTCGACGAGCTGTGGTCGTCAGGATCGGTCAGGAAGGTGACCGCCAGGGACCGTGCCGACATAGAGTCGGCACTGGAGAGGCGCGGCAGGCAGATCTGACAATCTTCCCGATTTCAGGAAGGAACCTGGCCAAGTGATTTATCCCGAACCGTATTCGACCAGCCATGCAGCATCCGAGAGGCATTCCGGCCGAAGAGGCCAGGAACAGGTTGGTCGCGGGCAACGAGCTCTTCGTGCGTACCGGACTCGATTCCGGCAACTATTCCGAAGAGCGTCGCGTGGACACGGCAGAGAACGGACAGAGTCCGTATGCGGTCATCATAT
>JAFVET010000141.1 GCA_017475875.1 Candidatus Methanomethylophilaceae archaeon | reverse complement strand
TGTGAGTGTATCACGATCTTACTGCCGGCTAGCCTTGTATGCATCGGAACGCTTGCGTGCCTCTTCGCTGATGGGATGATCACCACAATACTCGGAAGTGTACCTGCGGATCTCCTCTATAGAAAGATCGTCGAAGACTTGTCTTCTGCTTGTGGTATAGTCTCCAGCATTCCTCATCATGGACACAAGGAAACGCTCGGTGTCCACTGCACCGAGCTTCTGCTCAAGAGCTTCCAATCCAATCATCCTCAGTTTGGATATGGTATACATCGGCAGGCCTCCTGAAGGAACTGGACGGGGTCCACGACCCTGATCCTATTGTCCCTGTACTTGAGTATACGGTCATCTGTTGTTATAAAACAGTCGCAATCCTGCGTCTCCACGTCTCTGTTCGATTTTCATGAACTCTGTAGTTAGCACACTGTCCACCTTTGCATGGGGGTTGGACAGAAGGTGACTGTCGATCGATTTCAACGTAGTCATCTCGCAGTTCTTAACCTCGCGCGGGATGAATCGCGTCTCATGCATTGGGACGGGGACGGTCCGTACAACCGACGCAATTGTTCATCGATCTGAAAAGAAGACGGTAAGGTGAAACAGGGAGGGGCCTGGCGGCCCCGTCCCGTTCAGTTGACGTAATCCAGCCAGGACTCGTACTTGGGGTCCTTGCCGGTCACGATCTCGGAGAACTTGGCGTGGATCTGGGTGGCGACCTTTCCGACCTCCCCGTTTCCGATGACCCTTCCGTCGACCATGGTGACGGGGGCGATCTCGGCGGCGGTCCCGGTCATCCAGACCTCGTCGGCGGAGACCAGCTGGGTCCTAGTGACCTGAGTCTCGTCGACGGCGTACCCGAGGTCCCTGGCGACGGTGATGATCGAGTCCCTGGTGATCCCCTCGAGGATGCACTCGGCGCTCTGGGGGGTGAGGATCCTTCCGTGGCGGTAGACGAAGATGTTCTCCCCGGTGCATTCGGCGATGTGTCCGACCGAGTTGAGCATGACCGCCTCGTTGGCACCCTGCCTGACGGCCTCCCTCTTGGCGAGGGTGGACGTGACGTAGGATCCGTTGACCTTCGCCCCAGCGGGTCCGCAGAGGTTGTCGGGCCTGTGCCATGAGGAGGTGATGAGCTTGGCTCCCGCAGAAGATCCCGGGCCGAGGTACGCGCCCATGTGGATGGCGGTGATGGCCATGGAGGCGGGCACTCCGACGGGGTTGAGTCCGACCTCCTCCCCGCTGAGGAAGATGCAAGGCTTCACGTAGTCGACCTTGTCGCCGTTGGCGCGGACGGTGTCCTTGATGGCGTCGATCAGCTCCTGCTTCCCGTATTTCTTCCCGTTGAACTCGAGGTCGATCCCCATGACCTTGCATCCGTCCATGAGCCTTTGAACATGGTCCTTGAGCCTGAATACTGCAGGGCCCTTGGGGGTGTGGTACACCCTTATGCCTTCGAACACTCCGGTACCGTAGTTGAGCGCGTGGGAGAGGACGTGAACCTGTGCGTCCTTCCAGTCAACAAGCTTTCCATTAAGCCAAATCTTCTCGGTTTTTTCCATTCGGTCACTTCCGATCTCATTCCTTTGGAAGGGCGTTGAGAGCCTTCACGTATCTGTCGGGGTTGCAACGGTCGATGAGCTCTTCCACCTCCGCCGAACCTCCGACGAGTCCGACGTTCCCTGTGGATGTCGACAGCAGCGCGTATGCGGACTGTTCGGATTCGGGGACCAGCGCGACGCCGTAGACGTCCTGCAGCCTCTGGAGCTTTCCGAGGGCCGTCTCGGCCCCGTCCTTGTCGGTCACGGAGAGAACCACGCGGGATTTCCCGGGGAGCTCGCATTTTCCGACGACGATGGTCTCGACGTTGATCTTGTTGCGGGTGAACTCGCCCATGACCCTCTGCATCACACCGAATTCGTTCTTCACGATCAGGGATATGACATACATGCTGCCACCAATCCCCAATCAGGGACGGTATATTAGTATCCTTGCGACGGAATGGACGGTTGTGAGGAGATATGCTCGACCATCGGTAGGAACGCACGACGGTCCCAATCCGGCGGTGTGTCGCCATGCGAATCAATGATTCCTAATGCGTCGGACATCACTACGTCCGGCTTTTGCTTCAAGTCGGTCTGTCGCTTTTCCCCGAGGCATGCTATGGTGTCTGGAGAAGTCCCGGATCCGAGAAGGTCCGTTCCTATGCCGATAATCGGCTCATATTCATCCTTTGTTTCGTGAAGCGCTGTGTAGCGGACCATTTTCGTTTTATCCGGGTCCACCGATGTCATCATAACAACAATCGAGTTCAAATATCGTAGGCTCGACTCTACACCGAGGACCATGGTACCAGATGTCAGCATCGGAAGAAGCGATATCAAAGACTTGAGCGATGTCATTGCACCTCTGGCCGCCAAATACCACATAACCGCGGTCTACCTTTTCGGATCCAGGGCTCGTGATGATTTCAAAGATGACAGTGATTATGATTTCATCATCGACGTCTCCTCGGAGTATAATTGGGACGATCACATGGATTTCATGACGGAGGCCTCAAAGGCTCTGGAAAGGGATGTGGACGTCATCACGAGACGGAGTCTGGGTGGGGACGCCTTCTCTGTGAGGGTACAGAAGGAGATGATCCATGTCTGTTGAAAACCGTATCGTCGTCAGCGATACTCTCGATCTTATGATCGGGCTTTGCAATGATGTTGCATACATCAGGCATAGGATCGGAACCTTGAGAATCTTAAAAACGACATAACACATCGATATGCCTTGGCGGGGGCTGTCCAACAGATCGGTGAATGCACAAGGCGCATCGATATCTGGTTGGAAAATCATTCGGATTATAGCTGGTCCAAGGTCATAGGCATGAGGAACATTCTCACTCACGGATACCACATGCTGGACAAGGAGTTATTGTGGATGGTTTCGGGAGAAAAGGTCCCAGAGGTTCTGCAGATAGCAATGGACCTCAGGGTATTGGTCGGTTCTTACCCCGACGAGGATTTCCTGAAAATCGGGTCTAAAAGGTCGGATCGATGAGTCAGACCCGGTATTTGCCGATAACACCGGGTTGTCGAAACAGATCTGGTCAAATACAAATTGGATAGGTCTCGACATGTTGGTTTATCGGCTGCCTAAGCAAAGGTTCATGTCTTATCTCACACTTGACCTGTAGAGGTAGACATGTCGGATAGTTTGACGCTTAAGGTAGCTATGGCCACGAGCCTGTCCGAGTCGGGTTTCGGCAGGGCCCGCATCGACGCCCGTTCCAGGGAGGCCCTGGGGGTGTCCCTGGGGGATGCCGTCGAGATCATGGGGAAGAACAAGGTCGTCGCCAGGGTGTTCAAGTGTTCCCCTTCCGAAGAGGGCAAGGGGCTGATCTGCATAGACGGCATAACCCGCGTCAGTGCCGGGGTCAGCGTCGGGGACAGCGTAACGATCCGCAGGTGCGAGACCTCGAAAGCCCGCAAGGTCGTCCTTTCCCCGGATTCCCAAGGCAGGGGACAGGTCCCGATAGGGGAGTGGTCGGACAGGATATTCCTCAGCATGATGCTCAACGGCCTGATCGGCCGTGTGCTGGTCTCCGATACCGAGGTCATGGTTTCAAACCTGGGCCTCGGCGGCAAAGGCGTGTTCTTCAGGATACTGTCGACCGATCCTGGGGGCGCCGTGATCGTCACCGCCAACACCGAGTTGGACGTCGTACTTTCCAACAAGACGAAGGAGGTGCGGAAGGAGCACGTCAAGGGACGCACCACGTACGACGACGTCGGTGGCCTGGGTGACGAGCTCGGGCGCATACGCGAGGTCATCGAGCTCCCGCTCAAACACCCGGAGCTGTTCGAGAGGCTGGGCATCGACGCCCCGAAGGGGGTGCTCCTCCACGGCCCGACGGGGACCGGGAAGACGCTGATAGCCCAGGCCGTCGCCAACGAGTCCGGAGCTAGGTTCTTCCCCATCAAGGGTCCAGAGATAATCGGGACCTACAGGGGGGAGAGCGAGGGCAGGCTCAGGTCGGTGTTCGAGTCGGCCACCAAGAACGCCCCCAGCATAGTGTTCATCGACGAGATCGACTCGATAGCGCCGGACCGCGACTCGGTATCGGGGGAGGGGGAGAGGCGCCTGGTGGCGCAGCTGCTCACCCTGATGGACGGGTTGGACCGTCGCGGGAACGTCATAGTGATCGGTGCCACCAACCGCGTGGACGCCATCGATCCCGCGCTCAGGAGGCCCGGAAGGTTCGACAGGGAGATAGAGATCGGCGTCCCGGGAAGGACGGGGAGGTCGGAGATCCTCGCGGTCCACACCAGGGACATGCCTTTGGCCGACGATGTGGACCTC
>JAFVET010000140.1 GCA_017475875.1 Candidatus Methanomethylophilaceae archaeon | reverse complement strand
CTGCCGGGACCTCCCGAGGGACCTGTCCGGCGACTTGGCGTTCAGCTCGCTCTGTCCCCCGATGAACTGTCCGCAGGGAATCGATTCCATGGGCGGGATCGGGAAAAAGTGCGCCTACGTGTCCTCGGCCAACCGCGAGAACGGTATAGAGGGGGAGGTTTGGAAGGCGTTGGGAATGGATTATTCCTATTCCGGCTACCACACCGACTATCCGTACAGGTACCTGAAATCCAAAGGCTTCGATGCGAAGGTGTTCTACTTCGAACAGAAGGGGACGGTGGACGAGCCTTCCGACGCTTGTGCCGACAGGATGGTCCGCGTCGTGTCGATGTACAGGAAGGTGGACGGAGACGCCGAGGCCATCATCAGGGACACCGTCGACGGACTGGCGACGGACGGAAGGATAAGGTTGGACAACACGGTACGCATGGGCCTGTTGCTCTGGAACCCCGATTCAGAGACCGGGGCGCGAGGTCGACCGTTCCGAGGATGGTTCTATAAACCGCCCGCCGTTACCATCCTATGGTAAGAACATGAAGTTGGCGGAAGCACTGTCGGAGAGGTCGGCCCTCAAAGACCGCATGTCCATGCTGTCCAAGAGGTTGCAGGAGAACGCGTTCGTATACGAAGGCGACGACCCCCTCGACGACCCGAAGGAGATGTTGAAGGAGCTCGAGATGCTGACGAAGAGGAACGAGGAGCTCGTCTCGTCCATCAACATGGCCAACGCCACTACGAAGGCGTCCAACGGCGAGGTCCTGGCGGTCCTGCTGGCCCGCAGGGATTCGCTCATAACCAAATCCCAGGTGCTTTCTAAACTGCTCGAATCGAATCCCCACGACCCGTACTCGTCACGCACGAAAGATACCGTCAGGAGGGTCCCCATGGTCGACATGCGTGCGGTCAGGCTCGAGATGGAGGAGGCCTCGAAGAAGGCCAGGGAGATCGACGCGCTGATACAGGCCACGAACTGGAACACCGAGATCTGAACGGTTCAGGGTAACGGAGACAGAGCGGATGCAAACCCCCTCAACACCGGGGGCAATCGGTGTTGGCTATTCGCCCAGGGCGGGGCGACAAACTAACCGTCATGCCCGTACGGTGAATGTCACAAGTCACGGTTACAGATACCGTCATTACCGCGCATCGGCTGTCGAAGCGAGGGTGGGAAAGGGGTCCCGTCCAGATCATGGGTGTACTATCACTATTATCGACCACGCCACGCTCGGACCGTCCCGGGCGGAACCCGCAAAGGAATACACATGGACGGTTAGAAACTGTTCGCCACCGACGACCGCCAGGAATGGAGGAGGTGGCTGTCCGAGCATTTCGAGACCTCCGACGAGATATGGTTCGTGTTCCCGAGCAAGGATTCGGGGGAGCCGAGCATCTCGTACAACGACGCGGTCGAAGAGGCCCTGTGCTTCGGCTGGATCGACGGACGTGCCAAAAAACTCGATGAGAAACACCACGTCAGACGGTTCACTCCGAGAAGGGAAGGAAGCCCGTACTCCAGGTTGAACGTCGAACGCCTGATCAGACTGCATTCCGAGGGACTGCTCCACCCGAGCGTGGAGGAACGGACCAGGGAGATCAGGAAGGCACCGTTCGTATTCCCCGAAGACATCCTCACTGAGATACGTAAGGACAGGGATGCTTGGAAAAACTACCAACTGTTTCCCGAACCGTATCTGCGCATCCGCATAAGCCACATCGATTCGGCCAGGGACCGTCCCGACGAGTTTCGGAAGCGTCTGTCAAACTTCGTAAAGGCGACAGCGGAAGGGAGAATGATCGGCGGATACGGCGGAACGGACGCATACTACCGGACTCGACGGTTCTTATCGACGCGGTTCGTAATTGGGTTCCTCATAGCCGTCACACCAACATGTCCGGATGGAGACGGTACGATTGCATTATATACGGAACGACGCGGTTTTCAAGTATGGGCCACGAAGCATGGATACACACTGGTGTGATGCTGTCCGCGGCCGCAATCGGCCTCGCTTTGGGTTCGTTCACGGTCTTCGGTGATTTCTCCGCGTCCCTCATAGAACCGTTCCTGATGCTCATGCTGTTCCTGGTGTTCCTGTCGATAGACATGGGCAGGATGAGGGAGTCCTTCACGAACCTTCGTTTCCTGTCTTCGGCGGTGGCAATCAACTTCGTCGTCACCCCGTTGGTCTCGTTCATGCTCGGACTCCTCTTCTTCGGCGGCTCGGTGGATCTGCGCATCGGGCTGATCATGCTGCTGGTTACCCCCTGCACCGACTGGTATCTGGTGTTCACTTCGGTATCCAAAGGCAACGTGGACCTCAGCAGCACTCTGCTGCCCGTGAACCTATTCCTCCAAATAGTGCTGATGCCCGTCTACCTCCTGGTTTTCATGGGAACGAGCGTCGAGTTCGACATGGCGGGCATGCTTGTCAGCATGGCCGTGGTCCTGCTGGTGCCTTTCCTGGCCGCACTCGCGGTCAAGTTGCTTTCGCCCAAGGTGGCCGCCATATCCAAGGGAAAGGACTTTCTCGGTGAGAACTGCGACAACCTCCAGCTTTTCTTCCTCTGTCTGGCGATAGTGGCGATGTTCGCGTCCGAAAGCGACGTCCTGTTCGACAACCTAGACATGATGCTCGCGATGCTCGCCCCGCTGATGATCTTCTTCGTCCTGACCTACATCGTATCGTCGGCGACGGCGAGAGTCCAGGGATACTCCTTCGACGACACCACATCCCTGATATTCACGACGATGGCCAGGAACTCACCCCTGTCGCTCGCGATCGCCGTGGCGGTGTTCCCGGACAGCCCGCTCATTTCGTTGGTCCTGGTGATCGGCCCGTTGCTTGAACTGCCCGTCCTCTCGATAACGTCCAACATCCGCCTGAACCTCAGGAACAAGTCGAGACCGATCGAGACGTGACGCTCGCCCTTGAACGGTTTCTGACGAAACCGCATAGGCCCGACATCAGAACTAACCTAAACCCGTTGCTTCGACACGGGATTTTCATTGACCGTGAGTCAATAACTTTAAGTCAATGACTTACATCGGGTGGATCGACCGACATGACCAAACGGCAGGAGCAGGCGATCGAGACGAGAAAAGCGCTGATCGAGGCGGCGGACAGGGTAATATCCAGGATGGGTCCGGATTCGTTCAGCGTCGAGGACATAACGGCGGAAGCCGGAGTGAGCAAAGGGACCTTCTACACATACTTCGAACGCAAGGAGGAGATCTTGGAGGAACTGGCCTATCCGGTGTTCGACCGCATACTCTCGGAATCCATATCGATGGACGGTGACGCCGCCGACCGTCTCTCCCGTTTCCTCACTTCTTCCATCGAACTCATCCGCGACAGGGGCATAAACATGTGTCGCGGATGGATCAGGAGCCTGACGCTCCCAGATAACGTTAAAAGCAAGAGGAAACTCGAATACGACCGCGAAGCCGTCGAAAAGATACTTTCCGCATCGGATTGCGTAAATGATCCGGAGACGGTCTCCGTCATCCTCCGCGAATATTACGGGATAGTGTTCTGCTGGTGCATCACGGACGGCACTTCGGACCCGGTCGGGGAGATGGAAGTCTTCTGCAATGGGCCGCTCAGGGACTTGGTCGGAAAAGGAGGAAACATACATGGATCATGCTGAACTCAACACCGGGAAGAAGATGCCCCTGCTGGGATTCGGGGTCTTCCAGATCCCCGACGCCAAGGAGTGCGAGGACGTCGTTTACACCGCGATAAAGAACGGGTACAGGCTCATCGACACCGCGGCCGCATACGTCAACGAGGAAGCCGTCGGAAAAGCCATCGAAAGGGCGGTGAAAGACGGCCTCGTGACCAGGGACGAGCTGTTCGTCACCACCAAGGTGTGGGTGCAGGACATGAGGGAACCCGGACAAGCCTTCGAATCCGTGAAAGTGTCATTGAAGAAACTGGGACTCGACCGTTTGGACCTCGTCCTGCTGCACCAGCCCATGGGCGACTACTTCACGGCCTACCGCGACCTCATAAAGGCAAACAGGGAAGGTCTTACCGATTCCATAGGCGTCTCCAACTTCTACCCCGCGATCCTCGCGAACATGTGCGAGAGCACGGATGTGATCCCCGCCGTCAACCAGGTGGAGCTCCACCCGTTCTTCGCCCAGGAAGGGGCCTTGGAGAACATGAAGCGCTACGGAGTCGTCCCCCAGGCTTGGGGCCCACTGGCCGAAGGAAAGCACGGACTGTTCACTCACCCGGTGTTGTCGGAGATCGGGGCGAAATACGGAAAGACCCCGGCACAGGTGGCGCTCAGATGGAACGTGGACAGAGGGGTCTCCGTCCTTCCCAAATCGGTCCACGAGGACAGGATAAGGCAAAACATAGACATATTCGATTTCAAACTCGACAAGGACGACATGGACAGGATCTCCAAGCTCGACCTCGGGAGGAGCGAGATCGTCGACCACTCCAGCCCCGACTTCGTGAGGTTTGTCCTCGGATGGAGGGTCCCCCGTTGAATCCTCCCGATGATTTCGTGGAAAAGGACGTGTTCGGCATCGGTGCGCCCAACGACGCGTATGCGCGGTACTTCTCCGGAAGGTCGTACCTCAAACCGCTCAACGATCCGACGGTGAGCGGGATGCTTGTGGCGAACGTCACATTCGAACCCGGGTGCAGGAACAACTGGCACGTGCACCACGCCGAGGAGGGTGGGGGACAGATCCTCATCTGCACCGCCGGCGAAGGCTGGTACCAGGAGTTCGGGAAACCCGCCGTCAGCCTCACGCTGGGCACGGTCATCACCATACCCGAAGGGGTCAAGCACTGGCACGGGGCCAAGAGGGACAGCTGGTTCTCCCACATCGCCGTGGAGGTACCTGGAAAGGGAACCAGGAACGAATGGCTCGAACCAGTGGATCAGAACGATTACGACAGATTGGAATGAGAAGGACAAGATGATCATGGCAAAAGCGTTGGTAGCATATTTCTCCGCGAGCGGAGTGACCGCCAAACTCGGACAGAGGCTGGCGAAGACGATCGGAGCCGACACCTTCGAGATCGTGCCCGAGGTACCGTACACTCAGGCGGACCTCAACTGGACGAACAAGAAGAGCAGGAGCACCGTCGAGATGGAGGACAGGTCATGCAGACCCGCCATCGCGGGGAAGACGGACGTTTCCGGATACGACGTAGTGTTCGTCGGATTCCCGGTATGGTGGTACAGGGAACCATCCATCATCGACACCTTCATGGAATCGTACGATTTCACCGGGAAGAAGGTCGTCCCGTTCGCCACTTCCGGGAGCAGCGGGATTGGAAGTTCTGGAAAGAACATGCAGGAACTCGCCAAAGGAGCCGACGTCTCCGAAGGGAAGAGGTTCGGCACATCCGTGGGCGATGCGGAACTCAAGGCCTGGGCCGAGAAGTTCCTCTGAGCTTTCAAACCAGTTTCATGAGGGTCCGGTCCCGGGGACATGGGTCCGGACCCATTCGTCACCAAGCAGATATAATCGGACCACACATCAGGAATCGGTTTTGGATGGTTCGACCATCATCGGAGGTGACGATTTGATAGTGAGCATATTCGGTTGTCCGAACGCTGGAAAGACGACGCTGAGGAAAGCGTTGGCCGAAAGACATCCAGAGATGAATTCTTACTGCATCGACGATTTCAGACGGAAATACGGTGACGGCACGACCGGAGGGGAGTTCCTTGCACAGACCAAGTTCCTGGAGACGATGAAGGAGGAGGGATTCTATGAGAGCTCCGGAGCCGGGCTCTGTGCCAGGGACGCTCTCGAATACTTCGTCGATGGCCATTACGTCATAGTGGTCGACACACCCGAGGACGTTTGCATATCACGCATCCGCGAGGGCAAGTACGACGGGATACCGTTCCCATTCGACATTCCCGACGATGCTTTCATCCACCAGACGATCGATTTCCTGAAGTCGATGGAGTTCCGCAGATGGTGCGTGGACATCCCCGTGCTTTCACTCGATGGCATGCTGCCACTGGAAGAACAGGTCATCGCGGTAGAGGGGTTCGTAGGGTTGTGATCACGTACTCCGAAACGACATCGTTGCCATCTCTCCATCAAATACCGATATCGTTCCATCATAACCGCAAGTCATCGTCGATGGACATTGAACGGTTCATGGGAACGGATGTTTCGTGATTACGGGGATCGCCAGGCGGGGATATTCCGGAATGCGGCCGTGCCGACACCACCCCAGATAGCAAACCAATGACGTGGTCCTT
>JAFVET010000139.1 GCA_017475875.1 Candidatus Methanomethylophilaceae archaeon | reverse complement strand
CTGGTCGGAGAGCATGCGCAGGAAGCTCCAGGAGAGGACCGGTATCCGCGTGCACAACTGCTACGGCGCCAGCGAGTTCTACGGACCCATGTTCCTGGAGTGCGACCAGCAGTGCGGCCTCCACATCTGGGCCGACCTCTGCTACATGGAGATACTCGACAAGGACGGCAATCCCTGCAAGGACGGCGAGCGCGGGGAGATAGTAGTCACCATGCTCCAGAAGGAAGCATTCCCGCTAATCAGATACAAGATCGGAGACATATCCGCTCTCGACTGGACGCCCTGCGCCTGCGGCCGTACACACCCAAGGCTCATGAGGATATCCGGACGCACCGATGACATGCTCGTCGTACGCGGGGTCAACGTCTTCCCCTCGCAGATCGAGAGCGTAATTGGGGAGCTCCCATTCCTCTCGCCGTTCTACCACATCACGCTCGAGAACCCCAACTATATGGACAGGATGACCGTCCAGGTCGAGATGACCGAGGACTCGCTCACAGAGGACACCGTCGAAATCGCCAAGATGTCCAACGAGCTCTCGAGGAGACTCAAAGAAGTCCTCAACATCAAGGCCGAGGTCAGACTCGTCCTTCCAGGGACCCTCGAGAGATTCGAGGGAAAGGCCAGTCACGTTACGGACAACAGGAGCCTTGAGTGAACCCTTCGGGTACTTCACGTTGGCCAGTTTCCTCATCAGCGGTGCCTGGAGGGACGTCACGTTCCCTCCCATCGCCCTTTCCAGCTCGCTCAGTATCGATGCCACGTTCTGCCCCTCGTTCGTCAGACACAGCAGCGCCTTGCCGAAGCTCTTGTCGTAAGGTTGGACGAGTCCCGTCTCGATCAGGTAGTCGATCTTGTCCCGCATGCGCGGGTTGGTCGATATGCAGTTGTAGATGTCCGTCTTGCTCATGGGGCCTATCGCGTAGAGGCAGAGCAGGATCGCGGCGATGTGCTTCTCACCGATTATCCGGTCGGAACGAAGTTTAATCATGTAAATTTCTATAAATTTAATTTATATTATTAAACGATCCCACGATGGGTCGGAACCTGCGTATTGGATATTAGTGGAACGGAGAAACGTGGAATGGGTTTGGGGACCGATGGGTGCAACCCATCGGTATGTGATCATTCGTTGTCAGGCTCGGTCTGCTGGGCGACCTGGGGGACGCTCTCCTCGACCTTTTCGTCGAAGACGTCGTATCCGGATGACATGTCCTCGTACAGGGTGAGCAGCTCGTCGGGCGTGAGGCTGCGGTGGAAGCTGAGCGACGCCTTCTTGACGGCCTCGGCGAGCTCCTCCGCCTCCTCGTCTGAGATTCCGACGTTCATCGCCGACATCACACCCTGGACGCTGTACTTGCTGGTGTGCTTACCGAGGACGATCTCCCTTCCGGTTCCGACCTGGGCAGGGTCGTAGGGTTCGAGGATGTTGGCGAGCTCCTCGCTCGTCACGGCCTCCTGGGCGAACACGCTCCTTCCGAACACGGGCTTGGAGGCGCTGATGTCGCGGCCGGTGTACTTGGACACGGACTCGGCGACGTGCTTGAGCTTGATCATGTCTATCCCAGTCTCGTATCCGAGTAGGTTCTTGGCGATGATCGCGAGTTCCTCGGTCGGGGCCATTCCCGCCCTCGCGCCGATTCCCAGGATGGAACCGCAGGCGAAGGTCGCACCGGTGTCGATTCCGGCGAGGGTGTTGGCCACGGCGAGACCGAAGTCGTTTGCTCCCGCCACTCCGATCGGGATGTTGACGATCTGCCTCAGGGTCTTGAGGTGGTCCCTGATGACGAACGGGTTGGCCACTCCGACGGAGTCCTGGTAGGTGATGCGGTCCGCTCCGGCATCCCTGGCGTACATGGCGTAGTTGATGAGGAACCCGAGGTCGCCGCGGGGGGCGTCCATCATGTTGCAGTTCACGTAGAGTCCGTGCTCCTTCGCGTAGCTGACGGTCTCCACCATCTTCTCGAGCACCCACTGGGTGTTGGTCTGCAGGAGGTTCTCTACGAGGATCTTCGACGTCGGCATGGTGATGGTCACCGCGTCCACGTCGCAGTCGAGGGAGTTGTCGATATCCGAAGTCTCGGCACGGTTGTTGGTCATGACCGACGCGTGCAGCCCCATGCGTGCGATGTGGCGGATGGACGTCTTCTCCTCATGCCCGGACATGGGCATCCCGACGCACAGCTCGGGGACCCCGGCGGCGTCGAGCAGGACCGCGATGCGGTATTTCTCGATGTCGGAAAGGACCACCCCGGCCGCCTGTTCGGCGTTAAGGAGCGTCGTGTCGCAGATGTTCAAGTCGTTGTTCAGTATACCCACTACTTCCTCGTAGCTTTTCAAATGCATCCCTCCGGGCACTTGGACCCTTGGCACCCTTATCTCCAAGTACGTATAAAAAATCGTTCTTCGGAACGATCGGACGCGGCACCGTACGTCAGGACGTGCGGTAGCGCAGGATGGCGGCCATCCCGCCCAGCGACGCCAGGGACCTGCCGCCGTCGTGCTGTCCGGAGACTACGATGACCGTCCCCTTCTGGGATTCAACCGCTCTGATCACATCGTCCAGGTCCTGTTCCCGGAGTTTGCTGTCCAATATCAGCAGCTTCTCCACAGCACCGGCCATTGCGGCCTCCTCGACCTCGGCGGGACCGTAGGTGACGGGACCGTTGCGGGCTATCTCGGTCATGACCGATTCGACGGCCTCCATCTCCGTCCCCACGGACGATTCCCGCAG
>JAFVET010000138.1 GCA_017475875.1 Candidatus Methanomethylophilaceae archaeon | reverse complement strand
GAACGACATGGCCCTCGGGAGGGCCATGGACACGATATTCGACGCAGGGACGGAAGACCTCTTCTGCAGCATAGCTTCCAGAGTGAAGTTCTGCCTCGGACTGTCCTCGCCTGTGTACCACGTGGACCCTTCCAACATCACGATCTGCAGGTCGCCCGGAGACGAGTACGAGGGCGTCCCCGAAGGGGCGCCCATACCCAAGCTCGGGAAGCCGAAGGACGGCAGAGAGGGGCGCGTACAGTACAACTTCGTCGCTTCGACGGACGGGGACGGGCTGCCGGCGCTTATGATGCCGTACGACGGCAACGTGGACGACACCAGGATGATCTCCGAGGCCGTGAGGAAGCTGGAATCGCTTATGGGCGACGAGAGGATCATCGCCGTGGGCGATTCGAAGCTTGTGACCAAGGATCTCGTCTCCCACATGGCCAGAAACGGTACGCTCTTCGTCTCGAAGCCTCAGATGTCGTTCGATGCGGATGTGAAGCACAAGGTGGCGAGAGAGGCTCTCGAACACGGATTCATGCCCATCGGCAAGATCGGAACGAAGAAGGACTCCCCGGAGGTAGAGGCGTACGAGACCGTCCGGACATCCTACGGCATCCGCCTTCGCTACATAGCGTACCGCAGGACGGACAGGCGCAGGATCGTCAGGCACATGAGGCGTCTCGACGAGAAGAGGATGAAGGACATGGCCACATCAATGTCGCACAGGTCCTTCGAGAGCAAGCAGGACGCCATGGACGCCCATGAGAGGGCGGTGAAGGAACTCGGAACGAACACCTTCGCTGCCAACCCGACGTACCGTTCCCGCCGCTCGACGAGCGGCGGAATCGAGTGGAAGGTCTCCTACAAGCCCGTCTTCGATGCCGAATACGCGGAAAGACTCGCATCCGAGAAGGTGGAGGTGCTGGTCACCAACCTTCCGGAGGGGGAGGACGATCCGGAGGACCCCCGTCAGGGTGCTTCGACAAAAGGCGTGCTGAGGATCTACTTCGGACAATGGCACATCGAAGGCCTGTTCGGCGAGCTCAAGAGCGGGATGGGCGCGGACCAGGTTTTCCTGGAATCGCCCTCGCGGGAGGCCGTTATGCTGTTCCTCATGTCCACGGCGGCACTGGTCCGCTCCGTGATCAGGCTCAGGCTCGACAGGGAGTACGGCAGGGGGCTGGGGATCCCCAAGAGGATCACCGCGCACAGGATGTACACCCTTCTCCAGAACGTGGACGTCGACTTCGATCGCGGTTCGGGGAGGCTCCGCCTGACGGGGAGTCCCGAGGACCGCGAAACCGCCATGCGCTTCATGAGGGCGCTGGAAGTCGATCCCCTGACGCTCATCTGAGCCAGTGCCGAGGCTGCCATCCGACCTTTAGCGGACGCTATGCGCGTCAAGCGCCATACCGACCCAAGGGTGTTGAATCTGAGGACCGGCGACGTGGCCCCGCGGGTTTTATCAGTATACAAACCATCACGGATACTCATGGGAAGGCTGACCGTGTCCTACTATCATGGTGGGTTCTGGTTCCACGGCAACGCCGTCATGCATGTCTCCTT
>JAFVET010000137.1 GCA_017475875.1 Candidatus Methanomethylophilaceae archaeon | reverse complement strand
GTCCATGAGCCTGACCTTTTCCGAATCGGTGATGGTGAGGTCGAATATGGCCGAGTGGATCTGCCTTATGATGTCCTGACCGGAGAGTCCGAACGTTATCATGGTCTCGTCCAGGATGTCCCTCGCCCTTACGAAGTTGCCGGAAAGGGCGGTCTCGAGCATCGATTTGATGGCTTCGGGGTTGGCCATGCCGGTGGTCTGGTAGATCAGGTCTATGTCGATGGTCTTCCCGAGTGAGGCGGCCACCTGGAGGGAGTTGACGGCGCGGCGCATGTCCCCGCGGGCCACGTGTATGAGTCCGGCCAGGGCGTCGTCCTCGATGGACACGTTCTCGTTAGTGACGATCTTCATGAGGAACTCCTTGATCTCCTCGGTAGTCAGGGGCTTGAACCTGAACACCGCGCATCTGGACTGGATGGGGTCTATGATCTTCGATGAATAGTTGCACGAGAGGATGAACCTGCATATTCCCGAGTACTTCTCCATCGTCCTCCTCAGGGCGGCCTGCGCATCGGATGTGAGTGCGTCGGCCTCGTCCATGAATATGATCTTGAAATCGGCATCCCCGAGCGGTGCGGTACGGGCGAACTCCTTGATCTTGCCGCGGACCACATCGATACCCCTCTCGTCCGAGGCGTTCAGCTCGATGAAGTTCCCTTTCCATTCGGAACCGAACATCTCCCTCGCGAGGGCCAGGGAACAGGTCGTCTTCCCGGTGCCCGCCGGTCCGGTGAGCAGAAGGTGGGGCATGTTGCGCGATTCGACGTATGCCTTGAGCCTCTCAGTCACATGTTTCTGCCCGACGACGTCCGAAAGCGTCCTTGGCCGGTATTTCTCGGTCCAGATCTCGTTCATATGCGATCGGTGTCCCCATATTGATAATAGTTTAAATGGGTTGGCCAGACCCATAACACGGTCGTAAAACGGATGGCGGCGCGTCCGACCCGGCGGCGGTCACGCGTTTCAACGTGAAGCAGGGAGGATCCGTCGGAACGTATGCCTGTCACGTCCAGATGTAGAAAGAAACCGCGGTGCCGCAGCACCGCGGATGGTCCGGACGTCACTCGACGGTGTCGGAGTTCTGGTTGTACGCCTTCGCGACGCACTTCCACTCCCCGTCCATCTTCAGGAGAAGGAGGTAGTCGGTGAAGTCGATCTTTCCGCCCCAGCCCTCTTCGAGGACCCTCACCACGGCGAGCGTCTCCTCGATGTCGATCACGTCGACCCTGGCTTTGAACCCCTTTCCACCGGAGACCGTGTCGACGTTGTGGTAGAACTGTTCTATGGATCCGTGTTCAAGTTCGCCGTTCAGGAACCCGAACAGGACCGCGTCCTTGGTGAAGAGGGTCTTGGCGTATTTGCTGTCGCCTTCCGCGACGCTCTTGACGAACTTCATAGCGGCCTCTTCGACCGCTTTGTATTCTTCGATGGAAGCTCTCATGACATCGGGGAACGCACGCAGATAGTTAAGTATAGTACTAACAACTATATCTGATACTAACCTTGAGGAAAGTGCAATGGTCAGATGCATCGCGGATGAACAGTTGTGTAAAACAGGTTTCAGCTATACCTTGTCGCTGATCAACGGGAAGTACAAGATGACGATCCTCTACACCTTGATGGAATTCGGGTCGGTGAGGTTCAACGAGATGAAGCGGTACATCGACGGTGTGTCCGACAAGACCCTGAGCACCGCGCTCAAGGAGCTGGAGAGGGACGGACTGGTCCACAGGGAGATGTACTCGCAGATCCCACCCAAGGTGGAGTATTCGCTCACGGAGACGGGGAGGTCCCTGATCCCTCTTCTCGACGGGATGTGCGAATGGGGCGACAAGCACCGTCCGGTCTGAAACCAAGGTGTGTATCACCGTTTTAATGTCGGTTTTGTTTCATCCGATGGATGGCGTGATATAAGCTTGACTGGCGATGGTGGAGATTATCTGGTTTCGTGGTAAACTGCATGGGTGCGTCGGCCGATATTTGTGCCCTGTCCACGTTCTTAGCGACTGTTGACGATGGTTTTTCGTCAGGAATGGTGTTGCATTCCGTCACGGTTCGGAACCGGCCGATGCGGTAGCTCCTGCTACTTGGGGCGGGCATGGTGGGTGGCAGTCTCTGCCGACGATTCCGTTCGATCCGGAATCAGAATGCGGGATACTGGTCCGAGTATCCTTTTCTGGTCCTTACACAAACCTCTTTGATCCTTATGCCGAGTGCGATCCAGACCACTTTCCCGTCCAACGGTTCGCTGAGATATCCCTTGGTAATCATCTGGTCCAGGGCTTCGTCTGCGAGTTTCATCGGCTCCTTCTTTTCCGATGTCTTGAATTCGATGGCGATGGCAGGCCTCTTGGAATCGGATGGGATGAATATGTCCACGATTCCCAATCC
>JAFVET010000136.1 GCA_017475875.1 Candidatus Methanomethylophilaceae archaeon | reverse complement strand
TCATCAACCAGGAGATCACCGAGAGGGAGTTCATGCGCAGCGACATAAGCACCTGGAAGAAAGCCAAGCCCGACCTATGCGTCAAGGATCTCATAGGCATCTTCCAGAAGGTACCGCTCATCGACGGCATCCAGGAGACCGTGGCTTCCCTGCAGGAAGCTGGAATGAAGTGTGTCATCGTCAGCGGAGGCATCGACATCGCCGCCAAGATGATCATGAACGAATTCGGC
The DNA here is from genome assembly GCA_017475875.1 of Candidatus Methanomethylophilaceae archaeon. Taxonomy (GTDB): domain Archaea; phylum Thermoplasmatota; class Thermoplasmata; order Methanomassiliicoccales; family Methanomethylophilaceae; genus Methanoprimaticola. The sequence goes on along the minus strand of JAFVET010000136.1, from coordinate 2,563 downwards.
TTCGACGACTTCATCTCCGATGCATTGGAAGTCGACGAAGAAGGAAAACTCACGGGAGAAGGCATCGACATCGTCGATCTGGCGGACAAGAGTCCCTGGGTGAGGAAGTTCATCGAGAAGTATCACACCACTCCCGAACGCACAGTGTCCATCGGCAACTCGTTCACCGACATCCCCATGTTCAAGAACTCGGCACTGTCGATTGCGTTCAATCCCACCGATCCCTACACCTCGGACGCGGCCACCCACACGATAGTCTCCGAAACTATCTCGGACGTCCTCGACTACATCCTGCCGAGCGACATCAACTGATTTTGCAAATAACATGAATCCCGGGCAGATGCCCGGGTTGAATGGTTTCACTCTTCGAAGTCCATGACAGCGTCGTCCGCGAACTCGAACTGCTCGTCATCGAACTCGCTGTCGTCCATGGGTGCGGTGGTGCCGTCCCTGTGCCTGATCTTGGCGTAGATACGGACGATGTCCCTGGCCTCCGCGGTACCCTTCCTGAGCAGACGGTCCTTGGTCTTGATGGCATGGATCACGCAGTCCCAGAGGTCGAAGTGCATGAACATTCCGACGGTGAACTCGTCGTCGGGTTCCGCCTCGCAGAGCATGGGGTAGGTCTTCTTGTAATCGTTGACGGAGACCTTCACCATCAGCACACCGAAGGCCTTGACCCAGAGGGCTTTGACCTCGGTGGCGGGGACCTTCTTCTTCCTGCTTCCGTCGGGGAGCTCGATGTAGGTGATCTGCACGTGCCTGCCGTCGTCGAGGTCGAACTCGTCGCCCACGGCGACGATCTCGTCCTCCCTCAGCATGGTCTGGGTGGTCTCGGTCAGGTCGCCGTCGCTGAGCAGGACCTTCACCTCGAACTCCTTGGGGAGCCTGATGACTCCCGAGAACACACGTCCGCACTCCTTGCATTGGAAGGTTCCGTTGACGTTGAAGTTGCCCATCTTGGCTTTCAGTATCTTGTGTTCGGTGACGTCCCCGCAGTCGGGGCACTCGTTGTAAATCGTATCGGGCATTTCGGACATGTTTCTCACCACCTGCGGACGATCCGCAGAGTTTGTATCGCGGCCTATATAGTTCGGGATTTAAGCTTATCTCCTCATCTGACCTTGAAAGGCTTGTCGTGGCCGGGTACGACGACGTCCGCCCATTCCGCTATCTTCTCGAGGCTCGCCCTGGCGGCCTCCGCATCCGTGTGAAGGGCGGGGATGATCCTCTTGGTGAAATTGTCCTTCAGGGGTGCCGCGTCGCCTACAATCGCGTACCTGCGGTCGGCCTCCACGAACACGCTCATGGAACCGTCCGAATGGCCGGGGGTGTGGACCAGGCGGACGCCCTTGGCGATCTCCGTGTCCTCCTTCACGATCTTCGCATTGGGGATGGTGCATTCCTCTCCCTCGTGGACGTAGACGGCGGCATTCTTGAACAGGGATACGTTGCCGATGTGGTCGGTATGGCAGTGAGTGAGCACCACCATGTCCACATCGTCCGGGAAGATCTTCCCGATCTGCTTGAAAGCTGATTTTATGGGGGACCTCATGAAATCGCTGCTGGTGTCTACCACGATGACGTGCCCGTCGTCGGTGCGTATGAGGGACGAGGTGGACCAGGTCTCCTTCAGGTTCACGGAGCCGTCCTCGAAGCGCTCGAGATATCCGAGCACCAGTACATCGATGGAATTCATGCATGGTCATCGACCCGCACATTTAAACGGATTTAGTCGCTTTTGTGACACATGCAGTACCTCCACGACCTCGACATCGCCAAGGATGACGACGTCTATCCGCCATCGGAAGACAGCATCCTCCTGGTGGAATCCTTCGATGTCCGTCAGGGAGAGAGGGTACTGGAGATCGGTTGCGGTTCCGGAATCGTCTCCATCCATTGCGCGCTGAACGGTGCGGAGGTCTCCTGCGGCGACATTAATCCGAAGGCGGTGGCCCTCGCAAGGAGGAACGCAGAGGCGAACGGAGCGAGGCTCAACGTGAGGGAAACCGACATCTATTCTGCGTTCCCCGAGAGGTACGACACGGTCATCTTCAACCTGCCCTACCTGCCCGTGGAGGAGGAAGGCCTCCTCGCCAAGGCCTGGTCGGGAGGGGAGGACGGCATGGGCCCCCTGCCCGAACTCCTGGAGAAGGCACCGGAACATCTCCTGCCGGGAGGCAGGGTCATCGTGGTGGTCTCATCCCTCATGGACCAGGAAAAGCTTGACGACCTCCTGAAAGGCAGGGCCGTGAAGGAACTCGGGAAACTGCCTCTGTTCTTCGAGGTCCTGCGTGTCCTCGAGATAGATTTCTGAAAGGAAAAAACCGTATGTGCCTAAGGTATCTGGCACATGTGTACCGGCCCGTTGCCGGGCCGGTTTGGAGTTTGATCAGCCGAGCAGCTTCTTGATGGCTGCGGTGAGGAGCTCGTTGGCCTGTTTGCCGTCGATCTTTCCTCTGAGCGCACCCATGACAGGGCCCATGAGTCCGCCGATGGCGGCCATGCCCTTGGCGCGGACGAAGTCCTCGCGCTCCTTCACGATCTTCTCGATGATGGCTGC
>JAFVET010000135.1 GCA_017475875.1 Candidatus Methanomethylophilaceae archaeon | reverse complement strand
CTCGGGCGCACCCATCCCCGCCTTCCCAAGGAGAGGGCGCACCTTGCGCAACGTCTCCTCGGGCGGCATGACACGGATTCCCGTCTCGGGCGAACATTTGGGGCAGCGGTTCAACTGCAACATGGGACCGTCACCGAAAATGGAATTTATAATGGATACTGGACAGAGACGTACACTGGCAAGGACTGAGCCTACTGAAGTATCCATGTTTCTACAAGCATACATAGGCCGAAATCCGACCGGAGAGGGACGTCAACCGTTTGGGAAACGAATGGCGGGATCATATATCTGACAGAATCTGACCACACCAGTCGTGTGGTCTCGCAGACGATGGAAAAGATGAATCCCGGTTTCCCGGGAAAAGGGCCCCGGTCTCCCGGGGCAGTTTGATAAGAAAATCACTCGCCCTTGACGGTCCTGGAGAAGGCGAGCATGTTCTCGTCGGGGGTAGCGGTAGCGATACCGCATCCGGAGGAGAGAACGTTGAATCCAGCGTCCATGGACTTCTTGACACCGGCGATGACTTCCTCGACGTTACCCTGGAAGAGAGGCATAACGGATCCGACGTTTCCGACGAGGACGGTCTTTCCGCCGACGAGCTCGACGGCCTTGTAGGAGTCGACCTTCTCCTCGATGGAGATACCGGTGACGTTAGTGGCGGCCATGTGGTCGAGGATGGGGGTGGTGTCTCCGCAGATGTGGAGAACGGTGAACTTTTCCTCGTTGGGCCTGGGGGCGAGGGAGACACGGACGTGCTTTCCGGCAGCGTCGTCGAACATGTCGGGGGACAGCATGTCGGTGGATCCCGAAGGCTCGGAGCACTGGACGACATCCGCACCGGCGTCGTGGAGAGCCCTGGTGTAGGCGGTGACGATGGGGTTCACACCGGTGACCCACTTGTCGACCTCGTCGGGGCACATCATGATACCGAAGATGATGTTCTCGGTGTTGACGAGGTTACCGGTCAGGGTGAAGGGACCGGTGTTTCCAGCGACGACGGCGTAATCCTCGCCGTGGCTCTTCTTCATGAGCTCGATCGCTTTGATGGCGACGGCGGGCCTGCCACCCTGGATGAACTCCTCGGGGGACATGAGAACGGAGTTGACATCGTCGAACTCTCCGCCCATAGGGTCGAAGTGGAAGGGGTGCTTCTTGATCATAGGGGAAGCGTCCTTCTTGTCGACTGCGACGGTTCCACCGAGCCTCTCGGTCTCAGCGGTCAGACAGAAAGGTGCCCTGACGCACTCGAATCCGTGGACATCAGCCTGGGCACAGCCGAGTTTGGCCATGAGCTCAGGGTCTTTGTGGGCCTCAGGCCAGGCAGCGCCGACCTTGTCCATCTGTCCAAGGGTGGCGGACTGGGTGAAAATCGCCGCCGGAGGCCTGTCGAGGGACTCTTTTTTCATTGCTGCAAGTACTCTTTCTCTGGGAGTCATAGACATGATTGAATCTCCTTGACCGTGACAACATCTTCCTATTATTTAATTAGTGACCGAAAACATGTAACTTCTTACCAACCTCATCCTCCCGTATGTAGAAACCAGAAAACATGGTGTTGCGAATGATCTCGAAACGGTATGCCTCAGACCAAGCTGGATACTCGCAACAGTGCCCTTAGGACCTCGTTGAAACGACTTCCATCGAAGGAAAGATACTTGGATTATATATCCATATAATGTGCATAAAACAACCATCCGAACGAAGTGCCGACCTCTCGGATTGTAACAATCTTTATCTACAAGTAGCATCTCACTGCCTCTGCATAATGGCCGGGATGGGGTAGCTTGGTTATCCTCGGGGACTGTGGATCCCTGGACTCGGGTTCAAATCTCGGTCCCGGCCCCTTGTGTTTTGGACTGCCAGTCTACCGGTTCGTTGACTGATTTGAGCGAAACGAGTACTTTGCGGGAAGACACCTGGACGGGACGACACGGGAACCCATGTGCCGGAACGATACGGCTTCGATACCATCCATGTCATTGCGAACGACCCGCGTCGCACTGGTTTCAAATATCAAGAACGCCCTCCCGTTGACAATACCGCTACCCATGCGGAAACAATCTAGGAGGTGTCATTAACATGCCCTGGGAAGGTCAGCTAAAAAGAATCGATGACAACAGATGGGAAATCCCCATGGACAGCTCCAAGGGGATGCTGACGAATGCCGTCATCTACGCGAGCGAATCGATGCTCTCGCAGATCAGGTCCGACAACGCCCCCGCACAGGCGGCCAACGTCGCATGCATGCCCGGGATCGTCGGGAGTTCGATGGCGATGCCCGACATACACTGGGGATACGGGTTCCCGATAGGCGGTGTGGCCGCAGTGGACGCGTACTCCGGATCCATATCCCCCGGCGGGATAGGTTTCGACATCAACTGCGGTGTGCGCCTGATAAAGACCGACCTCACCCTGAGCGACATCGGCGACAAGAAGAACGAGCTCATCGACGAGCTCTACCGCAACGTCCCGTCCGGACTCGGGTCCAAGGGACTCACCCACGTGGGCAACAAGGAACTCGAGGACATATTGGCGTACGGTTCCGAATGGGCCGTGGAGAACGGATACGGTTGGGGCCGCGACCTGAAGGTCACCGAGGAGGGAGGCCATATGAGGGATGCGGATCCGTCCCTCGTGAGCGAGAAGGCACGCAAACGCGGGCTTCCGCAACTCGGATCGCTCGGTTCCGGGAACCACTTCCTGGAACTGGACGTGGTCGACAACGTGTTCGACCCCGATGTCGCGAAGGTATACGGCCTGAAGAAGGGGACTGTCACACTCACCGTCCACTGCGGGTCGAGGGGGTGCGGACACCAGATAGCGACCGAATACCTCCAGGAGATGGAACGCTACGTCAAGAGGAACTCGATCGAGCTGCCGGACCGCCAGCTCGCGTGCGCGCCCCTGGACTCCAAGCTCGGTGACGAGTACTACCGGGCGATGTGCTGCGGTGCCAACTACGCCTGGGCCAACCGTCAGATGATTACGCACTGGGCCAGGGAGTCCTTCGAGAAGGTCTTGGGCGACTCCGCCGAATCGATGGGCATGGAGGTCGTCTACGACGAGGCGCACAACATCGCGAAGAAGGAGAGGCACGACGTCGACCGCCACTCGACCAACGTCCTCGTCCACCGCAAAGGCGCGACGAGGGCGTTCGCTCCGGGTCGCAGCGAGATCACCATGAAATACCGCGACGCGGGCCAACCGGTCATCATCCCGGGGGACATGAGCACCGGGACCTACGTCCTCGCGGGACGCAAGGAATCCATGAAGCAGACCTTCGGCTCGACGTGCCACGGCGCAGGGCGCATGATGTCCCGCAAGGCCGCCATGTCCAAACTGAAGGAGAAGGACGTGAGGAAACAGATGGCCGACCGCGACATCTACCTCCGCAACGGGACCCTGGAAGGCATCTTGGAGGAGGCACCCGACGCATACAAGGACGTCGACGAGGTCATCCAGGTCGTCTGTGACACGGGACTCACCGCGAAGGTGGCCAAACTCAGACCCATCGGGGTCATCAAAGGGTGACTTCAAAGCCCGAGGACGCGCCGCGCCGCTTTTGCTACGGTCTCGCGGTCGCCCTCGGGCGAGGAAACCAACACCGCCCACCCGTAAGGGTCCCTCGACTGGAGGGCGCGGGCGATCGGTGAGAAACGCGTCAGGGAGCGGACCTTGCCCTCCTCGTCCAGGATGGATACGTCCGTCTTCCCGATCTTCATGCGCGACTGCAGGTTGCTCCGGGACGTGATCTCCACTCCCACGTCGCGAACT
>JAFVET010000134.1 GCA_017475875.1 Candidatus Methanomethylophilaceae archaeon | reverse complement strand
TGTAGACGGCCCAGATGTTGGCCGCGTTACCCACAGGCAGAATGATACGGTCGGGGACGTCGTAGCAGAGCTGGTCCATTATCTCGAAGAGGACAGATTTCTGACCCTCGGGCCTGTACGGGTTGATCGAGTTGAGCAGGTAGATCTTCCTCTCGTCGGCCATCTTCCTGGCCAGAGCGAGGGCGTCGTCGAAGTTTCCGTCGATGGACAGGACCTTCGCACCGAAGAACAACGCCTGTGCGAGCTTACCCATGGCCACCTTTCCCGATGGGAGGAACACGGCGCACTTCATTCCGGCCTTGGCCGCATAGGCGGCGAGGGACGCGGACGTGTTTCCAGTGGACGCGCAACCGACGGCCTTGCATCCCAGCTCCTTGGCGTGAGAGACGCCGATGGTCATGCCACGGTCCTTGAAGGAGCCGGTGGGGTTGAGTCCTTCGAACTTCACGTAGGAGTCGGGGACGCCGACCTCCGCACCCAGGTCGCGGGTCTGGTACAGGGGAGTGCCACCCTCCTGGATGGAGACCTTGTTGGCCGGGTCGACGGGCATGAAGGGGGCGTACCTCCACACACCGATCTTGGTCTTGTGGAGGTCCGAGGGCCTCATCTCCTTGACCGGTTCGAGATCGATCTTGACGGTCAGGAGACCGCCGCAACGGGGACAGGTGTTGACGAAGGGGTCTTCGACCTCCGCACCGCAGTCCCAACAAACTACCTTGTGTTCTGCCATATTCAAATCCTCCTGCATCCGGAACCGCATTCGGTGACCCACGTGTCGCACTTCATACCCCTGTCGGAGTACAGGTCCTTGACGCTGGCCGCGATGTTGTCCCCGTTATGGGAGCTCTTATCGTAAAACGAGATTATACAGGGGCCGGAACCGCCCAGGAAGGAGACGAGCGCTCCGTGCGACATCGCCTCGGACTCGGCGTCCTTGAGATGGGGCACGAGGTGCGCCCTCCTGGGCTCGATGGCGACGTCCTTGACGGACCTGCCTATGAGCTTCAGGTCGCCGGTCATCATGGCGTAGACGAGGCTCGACGCGTTGCCGAGGTGGTAGACCATGTCCTTGAGCGGCACCTCGGACGGGAGAACCGCTCTGGATTCGCGCGTCGGGACGAGGACGTCGGGCATTGCGACCACGACACCGAGGTCCTTCGGGGGTTCTATGGTTATGACCTCGAAGGGCTCGTAGGAGCGGATGACCGTGAACCCGCCTAGCACGCACGGGGCGACGTTGTCCGCATGGAAACCGCCCGACGTGGAATCCTCGGCCTTGGCGGCGCAGAGTACGACCTCGGTGGGCGAGAGCTTCTCCCCGCAGAGGATGTGGGCGAGATAGGCACCGCCCGCGGCGGAAGCACCTGAGGACCCTATGCCGCTGCACGGGCGTATCCCCTTCTTGATCTTCAACTCGAGACCGAAGTCTGCTTTGCACCTGCGGAGGACCTCGGCGGCCGCGATACCGACGGAGTTGCGCTCGGGTTCGAGCGGTATGCTGTCGGATCCGGGGCCGGTGACCTCTGTGATCTTAATGCCGGAATCTGTCTTCCTGCCCTCAATTATATCGTACGGTTCCTTCAGCGCTATTCCGAAGACGTCGAAACCCGCACCGATGTTCGAAGTCGTTGCGGGAGCGGCGACCTTTACCCATTCACCGGTCATGGCCTCACTGTTCCTGAAACCGCATTCCGCATTTCTTAGAAAAAACTTATCCGATGACTGCCATGGTCTTCGTATGGAAGTCACGGTCGTCGGCATGCGCGGGAACGCGGATTTCGGGTCCATCACATCGCATTTCATCGGTCTGGGAGGGGAGTGCGTCCTCTTGGAGCCGTCCATGGTGTGTGGCAGGGGGCATGCGGAAGCCGCAGCCTTCCACGCTCTGCGCGCGATGAGGAACGGCACCAACAGGTCGAAGGACCTCCTGACAGAGACGATCCTCTTCGCCGCCTCGGACAGGCAGATACACAGGGCGATGGAGAAGATGCGCCCCAGGGACCTGTCCGAAGGGTGCGTGGCGGTGCTGTACGGCATATCGGACCCCGAACTCGACGCGATCGGGATGACCCGCGACGATTCCCTTATGGACGCCGATGCGGACAAGGCGTCCCGCCTCGGGCTCGACGACCCCTACATCCCCTACGAGGACCAGGCCATCGAGATGGTGGCGATGCTCGAACTCCTCAAACAGTGATTAGTGGATGTATCGGAAGCCGATGGCGGATTCCGAAGACGACCGATGAGATCCACGGGAACCCGACGGATTGCCCCGATATCGAAATAGAACGTCGATTGAAAAGGTGAAAGAGGGGTGGAACCCCCTCGTTTGCATCACTGCGGGACGAACTTGAACCCGTAGTGGATGACGCCGCTGGCCCCGTCGGCGTCGAGCTTCCTCAGGACCGCCCTGACGGGCATCCCGATCTCGATGCTCTCCAGATCCACGTCCACCAGCTGTGCGCTGATCATCGCACCGTCGTCCGTCTGGACGAGCGCCACCGCATAGGGCTTGATGCCGTTGTTGCAGTCCGGTGCGTCGTGGATTATGCTGAAGGAGAAGACCTTCCCCCTCCTGCAGACCTCGTACGGGACCATCTTCCCCATGCTCTGCCTCCTGCACTTGGGGCAGAAGTCCCTCTTGGGGAAGTATATCTTGCCGCAGTTCCCGCACTTGGTACCCTGGAGGTTGTACCTCCCGGGGATCTCCCTCCATTCCCTCGCTACGGATGACATCAGATCGCCTCCAGTATGCTGACGACGGCGCTCGAACCCGTTCCTCCGGTGTTCTGGGCGAGACCGTACCTCGCGCCCTCCACCTGCCTCTTCCCGGCCTTTCCGGTTAGCTGCGTGACGATCTCGGCGACCTGGGCCACACCGGTTGCACCGATGGGGTGGCCGCGGGCCTTGAGTCCCCCGGAGGTGTTTATCGGGATCTTGCCTCCGATCCTGCACTCGCCGTCGAGCACGGCCTTGCCCGCCTGTCCGCGGGGGAAGAACCCGAGGTCCTGCAGGGTCATGATCCCGGTCACGGTGTACACGTCGTGCACCTCGGCGACGTCTATGTCCTTCGCGGTGATCCCTGATTTCAGATAAGCCTTGCGTGCGGCCT
>JAFVET010000133.1 GCA_017475875.1 Candidatus Methanomethylophilaceae archaeon | reverse complement strand
GACCTCGGTGGCGAGTTATCGGGCCACCGAAGGCCCGGAGTAAAATGGTTCAGTGGTTCGTTGCAGGTCAATTCTCGCTGAAAGATCCGTTCTTCCTGGCGAAGGCGACTTTCTCCTCGACCATGCAGTACATCCCCGCGATCCCATCGACGCTGCACTCGTAGCTTACCGCGTTGTTTTCGGATATGCCGATCTTGACAGCTTCGCCGACCACGTCGATGTTGGCACCGAGGTACAGGAAGTCCCATCCCTTCTTCTTCCTCTTCTCGATCATATCTTTGACCTTTCTGACGGAATACTCCTTGCTGGAGTTCTCGTAGCCGTCCGTGATGATGACGAAAAGCGTGGTCCGTGGGGCATCCTTCTGTTCTTTCTGGATGTGTTTGATGCGGTCTATCGTCGTACCGACGGCATCGAGCAACGCGGTGGAACCGTTGGCGAAGTAGTCCGCCTCGGTCAGCTTGCCGACGTCCTTCAGAGGCACCCTGTCGTGAAGGATCTGCATCTCGTGGTTGAAGAGGACGGTCGACACTATCGCGTCGCCGTCCTTCTTCTGTTTCTCGATCATGGAGTTGAATCCACCGATCGTGTCCGACTCCAATCCGGACATCGATCCGCTTCTGTCGATTACGAACACCAGTTCAGTGAGATTCTGGGTCATGATTTACCTCAATTCCCCAGATGTGGACGAACGATAACAATCTACAGAAGTCCCCTATGTCCGAAATGTTACCTATGTTGGTCCATGCCGATGGTGAACGTGTACACGTTCTCCCCGTCGCTGACCCTGACGGTGTTGAGGTCATCGGAATCGTCGGATGAGGGTGTCGGCTTTTTGAGCAAAAGTTTGTCCGATACCCCGCCGTAGCGGTCCAGCTCTCTCCGGGCTTCGAGCAACCGTCTGTCAATCTCCTCATCGTCGAGGTCTCTAAAGTCAATGTCATTTCCGTCATATTTGTCGGAACAATAATCGGTACAGCCCGTATAGTAGACGTCGTCTAACCGCCGATCTTCCATATCCTGGTTGTATCCGTCGTAATGCGTGCCAAGTTCGGACATCGGTTCGGATCTTTCCTCGAATATGGGTGTGTTTGCATGGCCTATCGACCTGACTTTCATGTTCTGTGTGTATACTGATATGTACGCCTTCCCCGAATCCGTGATCTTCATGGTGTTCTGGGTGGGCCTCTCCAGCCATTGCTTCTCGAGTGCCGTGGCGATGTAGTGCCTCTTGAGGTAGCGTTCCTCCTTTTCCTCGAGTGAGGTCCTTCCGTAACCGCTTTTCTTGCCGGGGTCGTACGACCACGCCCCCTCTTCTTTTAACTTCTCGATTATCAAGCGATATTTCGGATACTTGGTGATCAGAAGGATGTCGCTGACCACTTTGAGGAAAGCGACCATCTCCTCGTCGGGGCTGTCGTTCTTGAGGCCGGTGACCCTCTCCGGTTTCAACACCGACATGTGTTCGTTGAGCGTCGATATGATCTTCGTCATCTCGTCCCGCGACATCTTGCACTCGGCATCTACCCTGAACGACGTCGCCTGCTTCGAGAGCATGGACACGAACAATCCCGCCGCCGAGAACTCCGGGGTTCCGGACGAGATGTTGATGAAGACGTCGAGGTCTTCACCGTACTCCGCGTCGAGGCCCTTCAAGATCTCGATCATCTTGCCGAGGATCTCGTTGTAGTCGGACGTATCGACGTGGTGTTCGGTGACGTCATCACAGAGGATGCGTTCCTTGGACGAGGCGTACATCTCTCTTTCAAGTGAGGAAAGGATGTCGTCGCGGATCCCCACGAATACGTGGACCGAATCGGGGTCGTAGTGTCTTATGGGGGCGAGGTACAGTCTGTCGAACGCGGAAACGCAGAAAATGACCACAGACTGTCTTCTTCCGGAGGACATACAGGTAGGGGAAAGTGTCGCCGTTATATTGGTTTTCTGGACCGCTCGGGGGTTGCGCCCGATACCGTTCCGCAATTTCGGGAAGGGCTTTCGCCCCTCCCGCAAGGCGTTTCACTCTATGTTCAGGATGACCCTGTCGGCCGACGGTTCGCTGTTGGCCTTGATGCCGAACGTGTCGACGAGGACCTTGGTGACCCCCGGGGTCAGGAACACGGGGAGCCTGGGTCCGAGCATTATGTTTTTCACTCCGAGCTTGAGGAGCACCAGGAGGACCAGGACCGCCTTCTGTTCGTACCAGGATATGTTGAACGAAAGGGGCAGACCGTTGACGTCGGTGCCGAAGGCGTCCGCGAGGGCGTTGGCGATGACCACTAACGAGTAACAGTCGTTGCATTGTCCAGCGTCGATCACGCGGGGTATGCCTCCGATGTCTCCAAGGTCGAGCTTGTTGTACCTGTATTTGGCGCAACCGGCGGTGAGGATGACCGTGTCCTTGGGGAGTTCCTCGGCGAACCTCGTGTAGTATTCCCTTCCCTTTTCCCTTCCGTCGCATCCGGCCATGACGACGAACCGCTTTATCGCTCCGGATTTCACCGCATCGATTATCTTCCCGGCGAGGGCGAGGGTCTGGTCGTGGGCGAAACCTATGGTCAGGGTCCTGTCGTCAAGCTGTTCCGGTGGCTGGCAGGACTTCGCTTTTTCGATGACCTCGGAGAAGTCCTTCCTTCCGTCGACGGAGGGTATGTTCCTCACACCCTCCACTCCAGCCACGCCCGTCGTGAACAGCCTGTCGCGGTAGCCGTCCTTCGGGATGAGGACGCAGTTGGTGGTTGCGACGATAGGTCCGTTGAACCTCTCGAACTCGTCCTTCTGAAGGTACCACGCGCCACCGTAGTTCCCCACGAGGTTGTCGTATTTCTTGAATGCCGGATACGCGTGGGCGGGGAGCATCTCCCCGTGGGTGTACACGTCCACCCCGGTACCCTTGGTCTGTTCCAGTAGCTGTTCGAGGTCCTTAAGGTCGTGACCGGTTATGAGGATGCCCGGCCTCTTTCCGACGCCGGTGCGTACCTCGGTGATCTCCGGCTTGCCGTAGCTTCCGACGTTGTATTCGTCGAGGAGCGCCATCGCCTTGGCCCCCACTTCCCCGCATTCTATGTTGAGGGCTATCAGTTCTTCCGCACCGAGGTCCTTCTTCAAACAGGGCAGCGCCTTCCTGACGAACGAGGTGACGGAAGCGTCTTCCGCCCCGAGGACGCAGGCGTGGTGATAGTACGCGGCAAGGCCCTTGAGACCGAAGAGGAGGAGCTGCTTGAGGGATCTCAGGTCCTCGTTCGCGTCGTATCCGTCGACGGAATAATCAGGGTCGTCTCCCACGAAGACCGAGCATTTCCTCCCGATCCTTTCCATCAGGGCGCGGCTCTTTGAGACGGCGTCGTCGATCCTCGCCTTGTCGAAGTTGGTGTTGGACAGGGTCATGAACAACGAATCCACGATGTGTCCGTCCACGTCCCTCAAGAGGTCCCGGTCCGGGCACCCCTCTGTCGCAACCGAAAGTTCGATCAGCATTCCGACGAGTTCGTCCATCTTGTCCGACAGCTCGGCGGATTTCCCGCATACGCCGTTCCTGGTGCACCCGGTTCCGG
>JAFVET010000132.1 GCA_017475875.1 Candidatus Methanomethylophilaceae archaeon | reverse complement strand
GAAGTCGAGAACGTCACCTTCGGCGTCACGGGGCTCTTGACGAACACAGCTAGGAAGGACGCTTCTCCAGTGATCGTCCCGGAAGATGGCGACCAGTACTCGAAGACGTCGTCGAACCCCTCTGGAGCCTCGTCGACGATGGCGGTCCCCGCTATGTCTCCGATATTGAGCACGTTGCCATCCACAGAGTACGCCGTACCGTATTCGACCGTGACTTTGTCGCGGTCGACCGTCCCGTATTCAGTGTTGGAGGACCTGAACTCCACCTCGTACGTCATGACCTCCCACTCCGCCTTCGCTGCTATGCCGAGGTCGGTCATGACAGTAGCTGAAGTCACCTCGTTCCCGTCCTGGTCGAACCAACCGTGGAAGATGTGCCCCTCCATGACCGGAACCGGCAGCTCGCCGACGGCTTCACCAACCTTCACTTCCATGGTCGCGGGTTCTACGGAACCCCCTTCTGCGTCGAATGATATCGACGAGTACTTGTAAATGGTACCGGCATCGATTTTCGTGAGGTCGATATCCCCTATCCTGATGGTCATCGTACCACTGTAGTTTCCTGCAACTTCTGGTTTTACCAGAACATATGCGGTACCGTCGTGATACCCGAATATATCCCCTGCGGTGTACGCGAACTGGCTGAACTCGTAGGAGTCCATTACGGATGCCCCCTGTTCGACGTCGAACGTCTTGGACAGTGCGGACACCTCGTTGCCCTCCTCGACCATGATCTTTACGACCGCGGTGGTGGCACGGTCGGACTTCAGGTCGACGACCGCGTGGAACGGTTGGTCTTTGATAGACACGGGGAGCACGGCCCGGTGGAGGGTGAACGACGCGGCTATGCACGTGTCGGGATCGAACTCCGACCTGAACGCCTGTGGCAGCTCCTCCGCATCGGTGATGATCTTCGCCTCGACATCAGGGTAATCGGTGAGCACATCGGCTTTGACCACCACCGCCTTGTCACCAGCGGTGAACGTCAGGTCCAACGAATACGCCGTTTGACTATCCGGAGTCAGGACCATAACCACGCTGTATTTTCCGGTCACCACATAATCCTCTGGAAGGGTGAATGAGACGTCGATATACTCACGATTCTCACCTTTGGACAGGAACATTGTGTCCGATGACGAACTCATGACTATGTCTTTGCTGTCAACGGTAGCGACCAGGAACATGGTGCGGTACATCGTGACTTCCGAATCCGAGTAAATCTGACCCTGTATCCCCATCTCGGGTAGTTCCGTCCCTTCGGAGAGACGCATCGTGAATATCGCACCGGCGGATATACCGTTCTCGAACTCCCCCTTCGCCTCGTCCGGCAGACCGTAGTCGTAAGGCTGGAAGTCCCCGGTCAGCCTGTTGACGGTGGACGCCTCGGCGTCCGCCTGTCCCAAGGCCGGGACGGCCAGCAACGATACGGCCGCCAAAACGATGAGCGAAACCCATACCTTCTTTTGCATGGTCCCGGGCTCCCCGTGCTGTAAGATATAGGGATGCTATTTTATGCTTAATTATTATACTCCAAGTAAACTAATAACTTAAAATTATATCTTATTGTATGATAGAATAGAACGCTAATAGTCACACGCCAAGATTTCCCTTTGATGCGCCCCTCAGGAACCTTTTCCAAGTCTCAAATGAAAAACGACGACATGCCCGCGACCACCCCCGTTGTTTCCAGCAGGAGGTACTGATTATGGTAAAGGGCATCATACTCGCGGCAGGAAAAGGCACCCGCCTCAGCCCGATGACCGTCCCGATCTCCAAGATCCTCCTGCCGGTCTACGACAAGCCGATGATCTACTACCCGCTGTCCACCCTCATATCCGCGGGCATCGACGACGTCCTCGTCATAACCAACGAGTTCGACCGCGAGAGGTTCGAGACGCTGCTCGGGGACGGTTCCCAGTTCGGCATCAAGATCTCCTATGCGATCCAATACGTCCAGAAGGGCATCGCCGACGCGTTCGTCGTCGCAAAGGACTTCGTCAACGGTGAAAAGGTCGTCCTCATCCTCGGGGACAACATATTCCATGCCGACGACTTCGGCAACATACTGAAGAAGGCCATCGATTCCAACGAAGGGGCGACCATCTTCACAATTCCCGTGGAAGACCCGACCAAGTTCGGTGTGGTCGAGATGGGCGAGGACGGCAAGGTCATATCCATCGAGGAGAAACCCAAGCATCCCAAATCCAACCTGGCATCCGTCGGACTTTACATCTTCGACGGCCGCTCGTTCGAGATGGCCTCCAAGGTGAAACCTTCGGCCCGTGGCGAGATGGAGATAACCGACATGGACCGCCTCTACATGGAGGAGGGGAAGCTGAAGGCCGTCGCCATAGGCGGACTGGCCATATGGCAGGATGCGGGTACTTTCGACTCCCTCCTCGAGACCGGGAACCTTATCAAGACCATCCAGTCCGAACAGGGGCTCGTGGGGTCCCCCGAGATAGAGGCGCTCCGCATGGGCCTCGTCGACGGTCGCGACATAAAGGAATGGGTCGCAGGATTCAAGAGCAACGGATACTACGACGCGATCCTCAAGGTCGTGGGATGAGGTTCCCCGGAGAAGACACCCTGTCGCGTTTCGACACGGTGTCCTTCGACATCTTCGATACCCTCATCCGTCGCCCGTTCATGGAACCGACCGAGGTCTTCGGGTACATCGAGAACAGGTTTTCGGCCGAGGGTTTCCGCAAGGCCAGAGTGAAAGCGGAGAGGGAATCGCGTCGCGGCAAGGACCGCGACGTGACCCTTGACGAGATCTATTCCTGCCTACCTGGGAAGTTCAGGCATCTGAAGGATGCCGAATGCAAGACCGAAATCAGAGTCTGCCGTCCGGACCCGCACATGTCCTGTCTTGCAAAGAAGTTGAAAACTCAGGGCAAGCGCGTGGTTTTCACATCGGACATGTACCTTCCCCGGAACGTGGTGGAGGGGATCGTCGACAACTGCGGTTACTCCGACGTCTGCGACCGTTTGTTTCTCTCCTCGGACACGGGCGACACAAAGTACAACGGCAGACTTTTCAAAACGGTTCTGAAGGAACTTGGAATCGAACCTTCCCAACTCGCACACGTCGGTGACAACAAACATTCCGACCACGATGTACCGACTTCGATGGGGATCTCCGCGTTCCTGTGTAGCGAGAAATCCTCCAGACACAGACCGTTCCCTTTCGTGATGGACCAGAACATGACGTCCTCGGTCCTTTGCGCCACGTACCGTCTAGTCCCCGAGGGCGAGAACGACTGGTACTCCCTCGGATGGCGCTTCGGCGGCCCGCTGCTTTCCAGCTACGTCTCGTTCCTGGAAAAGAACCGCGACCCCGATTCCAAGGTCCTCTACGTAGCCCGCGACGGGTATCCGGTGATGGAATACCTCGGAAAGAAGGGCGTGGACGGGAGTTACGTCCATGCGCAGAGGATAATGGCCCTCTCACTGTCCGAAGACGTGCTCCCTTACGATTCGTTACCACAGATGTCGCATGCCCTCGAGCGCAGGAACCGCACCAGGGACATACGCACCATGCTCAGGTTCATAGGGTTCGGCGACGTCGACGAAGGCGACGACGCCACCGTCATGAAAAACTACGGGGATAGGATCGAAGAAGTAGGGGAAGTCCGCCGTAAGGCCATGGAGCGTTTCTCCTCCGACCTCCGCAGGGAATGCGGGGACAAACCTGTGGAACTTGCAGACTGCACCACCATGAAGTACACGTCCCAACGTTTCGTGGAGGAGGCACTGGGACGCTCCGTGACCGGCAACTACGTTGTGACCCTCCGCGAATGTGACGACCTGAGGTACCGGAGCATGCATTCCAAGAAGGGACCGATGCTCGGATGGAACCGCGTCAACTTCCCAGAGTTCTTCTTCTGCTCTCCCGAGACACCGCTGAAAGGTTGGTCTGACGGACCCGTCTACGACGACGACCCTCCTGGATGGGAGAAGGAAAGGGCGGAGAACTTCGGCGACCTCCTCCGCGGAATGATCGATTACGCCCACGAGATGGACGACATGTTCCCAGACGGCTTCCCGGAGGCGGACTACAGGACGCTCGCAGACTGGTCGATCCTCTCCAGGGGAAAGTTCGGTTACCCAGACATCATCCGCAGGATGAAGTGGGCGAGCGACCCCGACCACGGGGAGTGGAACTACCTCTCCCCCAGGCCGTCGGAGTTTCCGACGGTGGTGAAGAGGTTGGCGACGGGCGCAGCCAACTGGGTGTTCAGGTGGTGAGATGCCCAGGCGCGTCCTCCAGCACGTTCGGCCACCCGTTACCAAGGAAGGTGCCGACGTCCTGTACGTCAAAGGAGACGCCGCCGTCGGAGACGGCGGTTCTTTCGTATTGGAAAAGGGTGGCGTCGCTGATTTCTCGACTTTCTTCAACATGTTCTCCCTGTCCAAATGGTACAGGTATACCGACATCGGGAACCTCTTCCTCGAATTCTCATGCAAAGGAAAGGTGAACGTCGAGATCATCGATTTCTCGAAAAACGATGCTAAAACAATCGTGGTAACAAAAGCCGATGGTGAAACGTCGATTGCAATCCCCGTCGATGTGAAGGACGGAATGATCTGTGCCAGGTTCACTGCTTTGGAGGATTCCGAACTATCCGGCATCGTCTTCACTTCTGACTCGGAGCAGAGGTCTCTGAAAACATGCGTGGTCACCTGCACATACAACCGTCCCGAAGCGGTATCGGACAACGTCGACAGACTTCTAGATTTTATTAAGAAATGCGGAGGGGAATTCGAAAAAGACCTTGGGATCTTCGTCGTCAACAACGGCGATATGGACGTCCCGGTCCGCCGGGACGGGACGGTAAGGATCTTCGACAACCCCAACACCGGAGGGAGCGGAGGTTTTTCCAGAGGCATATGCGAAGCATATGCCGCAGGTTACGACCGTGTCGTATTGATGGACGACGACATCACCCTCGACCCCGAAGCGATTTACAGGATCTGGTCGTTCGGCTCAAGCCTGACCGACCCCTATAATAATATCATTATGGGGGGCACGATGCTCCGTGCCGACCGCCCATTAGAGATTCACGAATCCACCGCATACTTCGACGGACTGCTGGGCGTCTCGAACGACGGTGGACTCGTCGTGTCGACCATCGATGGCTGCCTGTCCTTCGACACCGGAAAACACTCCGACTACAACGGGTGGTGGCTCTGCTCCTACCCGAGAAGCGTCGCCAACCCGTCCAACCTGCCGCTCCCCCTGTTCATGACCTGGGACGACGCAGAGTACGGACTCAGATGCGGTCCCGACAGGACCGTCTCGCTCAACGGTGTCGCGGTCTGGCACGAACCGTTCGATCTGAAATACTCGCCTGCGAGATCGTACTATCTGGTGCGCAACCTGTGCGTGATGCACTCGGTCCATGGCAAGGGGATCTTCGAACTGACCAGGTTCTTCTTCGGATGGACGGTTCCGCGCGTTTTCTCGATGCGTTACACCGACGCCGAAGTCGGGATCAGGGCGATGAGGGACTTCCTGAGGGGACCGGATTGGCTCTGCAACGCCGACCCTGTGGAACTGAACTCCTCTTTGGTAGATCTGATGCCGAACATGATCCCGTACACCGGCGACATCCCATCTGAGGATGAAAATATCTCACGTGCGGTCAGATGGCTGACCCTTAACGGACAGCTGCTCCCTTCCCGTGGTCCGTGTTCGATCATGGTGGATTCGACGTCATCGGTGGGGACCTACAGAGCGTCGTCCGTCACACAGATTGACGGCAGGGGCATGTGCTGCACCGTCGAGCGTGACGTGCTTCGTTCGATAGGAATCCTTTTCCGTACCGCCTCGTGTTGCGTTCGTTCGCTAATCGTCGGAAGCGGTATAATCAGGAGATATCGCAATAAATTTCCAGCACACGCTACCGAATTATCGGAATCGAACAACGAACAAACCTCTCCCCGACGGGAAATTTTTAACCGATAACATTGGTTATTGGCATATTAATCTATCTTGTCTTAAAATTAATTTAACCACTAAACTGCTAAACAGCCATTTTCTGCAAGTATTGACAATTGATATTTAATCTGGCCGTCACGAATCCTCCAAAATGATTCCGTTCACGATGTTTATTGTACTTTACAACTCCAACAATGTCAAAAATAGTCCGTTGGACGTATAATTATAATAATAAGTTAACGTTAGATATATTATAATCTGTTATCATACAGGCATATGCTAGTGCACATTCCGCACGGCGGAATCGCGTACATATGCCGTATACCAAACGGAGAGAACGGTATGATCAATGGTTACACGAGGAAGACGGATGTCTGCAGCATAAAACCGTTCCAGAAGGTACTGGAACCCCTCTACGACATGGAAGTCATCGCCACCATGTACTACAACCCGAGCATCTGCACCCGCCCCAGCGTCTTCGATTCCCAGAACATACACGTAGTCAACAAATACCTCCACCACCTGGAATGCATCCTGCGTGGGACGGACCTCACCATCGGCCAGATCCGCGTCCTCATATGCCTGATTACCTACGACGGACTCACGTCCAAGGACATCGAGGACCTTACATGCATGAAGCAATCGGCCGTGTCGAGGACGATCACGTCGCTCGCCAAGGCGGGCATGGTTTAGAACAGGATCGGGAAGAAGTACGAGGTCGGAAGGCCTTACCAGTTCTACCGCCTGTGCTTCTCCCGCGATGACTTCCTCAAAGAGATAAGCGAACTCACCCAGACCTATTCCAACGACATCGACGCTCTCATCAACATCTCCAAATCGGCGCCTGGCAAGGACGTGGGATCGACGACTATCACACCGGAGACCGTGTGATCGGTGGAATACCGAGCATCTGTACCCGGAATCGAGGAGGCCCTCGATCACCGAACGGACGTCCGAAACGTTCTCTCCGATACGGGCCGGATCCATCGGCCCGTCCGAACGCGATTCGACCATGTGCCACGAATGCGTGGCCAGGACATAGTGTCCGTCGACGGCCCCCGCCTGCCATATGTAATCACTGGGACCACGCCTGCCCTCGTGCATCGGCCACAGGTAGGCGGCCATCTTCTTCCCCTTCTCATCCCTCCCTTCGGGGACCGGGAACTCCTTTATCCCCGACGGATGCACATAGGGGACGCAGTCCCCGGGTGCGGCATAGAAAGAGGAGTCATACCCCACTCCCAACGAAGAGACGTCGGACAGTATCCTGTCGTCCGCGGACATGTACGGTGCCCTGAAACATTCGACCCTGCCAACCTTGTCTCTGACGGAATCGTAGCCTTGGCGGAGTATGTCCTCCAAGGCAGAATCGTCGAGCTCCACTCCTGTTGACTTCCCTGTCAGATCCTCGTGGTCCATCCCATGGAATCCGATCTGGTGACGGGACACGGATCCAAGGTCTATCTTCTGCGCGGTCCTCCCTTCGACGAACAATACCGCACGTATCCCGACCTCGTCGAATAAATCCAAAAGGACACCGAGGCCCTTCTCGGACGAGGAGAACCTCGGCTCGGTGCCGGATCCCCGGTCGAGGGATCCGGCCGCGATTCTGCCCTCGACGGGCATGTTGACGTCGCGGTCGACGTCCACCGTGAAGACGAACTCTCCGCTTATTTTCTCGCATCCAGAGGTGAGACGTGACGGATGAGCATCCCCTCGATGACCATCGGAGGGTACTTCCTCGCATAGTCGACGGCACGGGCGAGTTTCGCCTCGTTGTCCGCATACACGGTGATGAGGGGTTCGTTCTGCTCGACCCTCTGCCCCTTCTTCTTATGGAGGAACAGACCGGCACCCTTGTCCGAGGGTGCCCCCGCCGCTTTCGCCATGCCCACGATGTTCTTGTTGGCGATCGTGTGCACGTAACCTGACTTGGACGACCTGATCTCGTAGGTATACTTCCCTGGGACGAGGTCCTCCGACCGCAGGTCGGGGGACCCGCCCTGAGCGGTAACGATCTCGATGAACTTCCTGTGCGCCTCGCCCGACTTCAGGATCTCCCTAGCCTTGGCCGCACCGTTCGTTATCCCGCCGATCTCCAGGATTATCCCTGCGCAGTCGCAGGCCTTCTCGATCACGCTCGACGGGTGCTGAGCCCCTTCGAGAATGGAAATACACTCCCTGGCCTCCAATATCGGTCCCACCGCATTCCC
This sequence comes from Candidatus Methanomethylophilaceae archaeon, assembly GCA_017475875.1. Lineage (GTDB taxonomy): Archaea > Thermoplasmatota > Thermoplasmata > Methanomassiliicoccales > Methanomethylophilaceae > Methanoprimaticola. The sequence continues at coordinate 9,938 of JAFVET010000132.1, read as the reverse complement.
CACAGGCTGGTCTGCGTAGGTTATGGCACACTCCACGTGCATGCCTATCCTCTCTCCGAGGTCCATGAGGTCGCGGGCGTACGCCCTCGCGACCTCCAGCGTGGGGACCTTGGTCCCTGCACCGGTGGGGATGTCCACCACCAGGTGCGTCGCACCGATTGCGAGCTTCTTGCTCATGATCGACGCGAGCATCTGCGCGCGCGGGTTGATCCCGAGCGGGTGCTCGACCTTGATCACCATGTCGTCGACCGGGGCCAGATTCATGGAACCTCCCCACGCGAAGATTCCGCCGGAGGTGTTGGCGATCTTCTTGAGCGTATCGGCATCGAGCTCCACGTTGCAGAAGGTCTCGACGAAATCCGAGGTCCCGCATGCGCTCGATATGGCGCGCGAGGAGGTCTTGGGTATCAGAAGACCCGCCGCTGCCACTATCGAGACGACTATGGGGGTTATCTTGTTGCCAGGGACCCCGCCGAGGCTGTGGAAGTCGAAGACGGTCTCCTTGTCGAAGCTGAGGATGTCACCTGTCTCCGCCATCGCCCTGGTGAAATGTGCGATCTCATCGATGTCCATCCCGTTGATGTACAGGGATGTCAACCAGGCCGAGACCTCGATCTTAGACAACCTGTTCTCGAGGATGTCCATGACCACTCCGTAGATCTCGTCCCTGGTGAGGGTCTCCCCGTCCATCTTCTTGCGGATGGCGCGGACGGAATCCGGAATCGGCGAGAAGGTTACCTCCACCTCCCCTCCCTCGGGAACCGCTATCAGAGGTTCCATGCTCTCCTTCATGATCACCACGCCGCGCTGCAGGAGCGTGTCCGACTTGGAGACGAGCGCCACTGTGCTCTTGGGGCCGGTGAGGGCCACCCTGTCGCCGTCGGCGACACCTATCTCCGCACAGTCGTCGTCGTGGAGGAGCACCGACAGCTCGGGTGTCTCTATATCCGAATAACGGACCTTGAGCTTCATCTCATCCCCCACTTGTCGAGTGCTTCCTTAAGTTCCCTGTGGGTTTCGGCGTATTTCTCCGCGTCGATCCCTTCGAACGCCGCGTCTACGGCCTGGGACATGGCCCTGGCCCCCGCACGGACCCCTCCCGGATGTCCGGCGACACCTCCGCCCGCCTGTATCTGCACGTCGAACCCCGCACGGTCGACTATATCCCTCACTATCCCGGGATAGACGCCTCCGGAACAGACGGGCATCATACCTTTGTACGGTACGTCATTCCCAAGACAGGCGTCGAGGTTCTTGAAGTCGTTCGCGCCCGCGGACATCTTCCCGGCGCCCAGGGTGCCGATGTGGAGCGCGTCGCCCCCGCACATGCGGACCAGCTTGGTCAGCGGGAGCATGGCTATCCCGTGGAGCGGATCTTTGGTTATCGCACCGTGCATGGTGCGGTGCACGTGGATCGGGACCTTTATCGATGGGTCCTCGGCCAGCGCCTGCACGGCGCCGAAACCACAGGTTATGACGTCGACCATGAGCTCCCTTGCACCCCATGACTGCACCTTCTCGGCCAGCTCCACGATGCGGTCGCCCCTGGTGCTCACGTTGATCGCGTGCATCATCATGTGCCCCTCCGACTCGAGGCGGTCGATCGCCTCGGCGACCGCCACCGTCCTGTCCTCTATCGGACAGAACCTCTGGTCGACGAGGGTCTCGTCGTCCTTCGAGTTGGTGAGGCCCCCGGCCCCGGACTCGTAGACGTAGTCGGCGGTCTTCTTCGGGGAGAGACCGATCTTCGGCTTCACGATCGTTCCAACTAGGGGCTTCTCAGGGCGCTTCAGCATCTTCCTCATACCCTCGGCACCGAACTTCGGTCCCTTGTATCCGGAGAGGATCTCCTTCGGGAACGATACGTCCTCGAGCCTGACCCCCTTCAGCGAACCCAGACCGAACAGGTTCCCGGCTATGACGCTGAGGATCTGCGGAACCGACCCGACCTCGATGCTGAAGTCGTCCACCGGGAACTCGACGGTCACCATGTCGCCCTCGATGCGGGTGACCCTGGCGCCCAGGTCGTGCAGGATCCCGTCGTCCAACGTCGATATCCCAGTCCACGTACCCGTGGACTGCTCAGCCGCGATGGCGTCCGCCGCCTTCTCGATCGGAAGGTCCGTGGTGACACGATATTCACAGACCACGTACCTGTCAGGGTCCGTGGCCTCGTCCAGATGCAGATAGGTGTAACCGGCCGTATTCATTCCTCCTTCAGAACCGAATCTCCAAGCTGTTTAGACAATATGCTGTAGACGGCGGCGGGGTGGATCATCCCGACCTCCGTGATGATTGCGTCGATGTATTTCGCAGGGGTGGCGTCGAACACCGGGTTGAAGACCTTGACCCTCTCCGGGATCTCCCCCGCTTTGACTACCTCGGACATGTCGCGCTCCTCTATGGCGACCATGTCGCCGTAGATTGTCATCGGCGAGAACTTGTAAGTCTCGCTGCACACGTAAAACGGAACGCGCGCCTCGTTCGCCGCCAGCGCGAGCTGCGACGTCCCGATCTTGTTGATCACCGCCCCGTGGGCGGTGATCGTGTCAGCCCCGACGAAGACCTTGTCGACCTTCGCCATGACCGAACGGACCGCGCTGTCGATGATCAGGGTGGTATCCACGCCGGCATCGTCCAGATCCCTCACTGTTAGCAGACCCTGCCTCCACGGGCGGGACTCCGTAGCGTAGACCTTGACGTCCTTGCACTGCCTGTGCGCCTCAGTTATCACTCCGATGGCGACGCTGCTGTTGCAGTGCGTCATTATGGTGTCGCCGTCGGATATACGCTTGGCACCGATGCTCGCTATCACGCTTACGGCCTCGTTCGACCTGCGGACGAACTCCTCGGCGTTCTTCACTATGATCTCCCTGGCCCGGTCCACCGTCTCGGCCTCGTCGAGGCCGCGGACGGTTGCGTGGACCCCGTTCCAAAGGGAGACCGCGGTGGGTCTCGACGCCACGAGCGTGTCGCAAGCCCTGCGGACCTCCTTCTTAAAAGCCTCCAGGTCATTGCCTTGGTATTCAGTGGCGAAACCGAGCATGGCCTCGGCCCCGGCGCGGGCGATGCGCCCCGCGCCACGGATCGTCATGTCCGTTATCTTCGCTGCCGTTGCGGCGACCGTGTCTGTCACGCTTGGGGAATCCAGCTATAGGTAGATAATGATACCAGTCCTTCAACGGGGAGTGTAGGGATGCCATCGGAAACGTTTCGTTCAGACATACTTTTTCGCGATGGGCGAACCTGATATGCAACCTTCGGAAACTATTGGGTTCTTTCGAAACCGTAGGAATGCACGTCCGCTTCAAGAGTCGACGCTCAACTAGGGGGAGCACAGGGGTGGAATCTTGTCCGACACGAGTGTGAACAACCCATGAGAAAAGGTTAATACCTGCATCTGTGATGATTGAATTGTCGTGATGATGTTTCGGACCCTCCGCGAGGAGGGCCCCGGTCCATCGTTACACGATGAACCGTAGCAGCTCGATCAAAAACCGGGCTGCCTCCAGGACAAGGGAGAACAGTTGGAAGCAGTGCTCCCTGTCCTGGGTCCTTCTCTTCATCGGCTATCACCTCCGACAAGTTACTCAGGTAGGAAGACCGTCCAGTCGCTCGAAGGGCATCCTCGCGCTGGACGCCCCCCTTGCGGAAAGGGGCAGGAAACGCATAGGGTTCAAATTGGAGGAGGGAAACGTGTTCACCAACGACTACGGCGCAGTCCACCTTCCCCTTTAAGGCATATGCTTCTTCAAAGAGTGCGAGGTGCCGGAAATCGGTCCGTTGGATCCCTCGTCGGCGAACGAGAGGTTCAGGGATATCCTGAACCAAAGCCGATAACGCTCCGGCAGGCGGCCGAAGTCAGCCATCCACGGCCATGAAACCTTGATTCGCGAAGAGGTCACGTGAGCGACAATAGTGCAGCCATGGTACAGTCGGCTTTGTCACAGATATGCAAAAGACGTTACTTCGATAATCTGAGGGGGAAGCACTGCTCTACGGAATCGCCATATAAAAAACGGAACCCCGAACCGCGGACCGGATGGGCCCTTCCAACCGATATCAATTCGGCTATGTGAGATTGAAACCATCGATTCCAATTCCACAGTGGCCTTCAGACCGTATCATTCGATGCCATAAGTGCCGATGCACCGACGCACGGAAGCGACCAAACCCAAGTCGAGTAAAACCAGTGCCCGGGAAACCCCGGGCATCGGAAGTGGTTTAGCGAGTTTTCGCTCGCCCGTTCGAATGCTTATCTTTCAGCTGGAATCACATTCCCATCTCTTTCTTCACTTCGCCGTCGAAGAGGAGGCAGAGCATGAAGATGTAGATGAAGATGTTGCAGATGTTCTCGATGGTTCCGAGGATGAAGTCGAGGAGACCGATAACGGATCCGATGAGAGCGAGAACGAAGAGCACGAGGAGGATGATCCAGATGATCTTGTCACCAAGGTCCTGCTTTCCATCGTTGATCCTCGATCCGATGAAGATGATGATCAGACCGATGATGATGGAGATGATGGCAGAGACGATAGCGGTGCCGATCCCGCCGTCGCCGAGGGCGACTGCGATGGCACCGAAGATACCGTTGATGATGGTGACAACTCCAGTGATTTTTACGAACTCGGCGAGGATGTCGATTTTCTTAGAAATGGCTCCTCCCCTGACTTTCTGTCCATAGCCGAACATGATGGCTCCGACTATAATCTGACCGATACCGAGGACGGCCGCGGTCGCGAGCTTGTAGTCGTCGTCGATAACCCCCAGGATGATCAGCGCGATACCGCCGATAATCTGGAGGATACCCAATATCATGAACGCCAATCCAGCTTTCTTTGGATCGTCGAAGAATGACATAAACACCGATTGAACTTGTAAAGTATTTAATAATTGCTTAGTGAATAGCCTGTTTTTTCCGCCATATGATGGGGCCTCTGCATTTAGAGGGCTGGCACAGCGCCGCAGACGCCGTTGCGACATGACAACCTGTATCACAGATATGCTCGACCTCAGGCTTCATCTGAACGTTGGATCCTGCACCTGAAGGCTTCGATCGACTGCTCTTCGCCTCATCAGTGAAAAGCTCCTCTACGACCGACGGCGCCACGTACAGGATAGTACCGGGGTCCCGCCCACGAATACAAGTCCTAATCCCCGAACTTGCATCAGGACCCACGTCGCAACGATCTTTTGTCCGACAAACATCCCTAGACGTTTCGATCTTCTGCATCGGTCACCTTTGGTACTCCATATTTTCTCCAGAAAGTATCATATTTCGATGCTTATTGGAAAGAACTGTATGATAATGACTGCCCCGATGATCTTGGAGCAGCTCGGCAAGGAGTACTCCAACCCCAAGATGAAACTTAACAGACTCGTCAAGGAGGTGGGAGTACATCCCGGTGATCAGGGGACTCTACTAGACCGACCCGACCCTAGACGGGAAACTTCTGGTGGATGTCATATACAACCTATCGTACCTTTCCTTCGACTATGCGCTTTCATACCACGGCCTCATCCCCGAAAGGGTCGAGGCGTACACTTCCGCAACGTACCGGAAGAGGAGATCCAAATTCTACGTCACCCCGTTCGGAAGATACGCCTATCAGGATGTGCCCCCCTCGGTCTTCATAAGGGGCATCGGGATGTTCGGCATCGGCGAGTACACGTACTGGATGGCATCCCTGGAGAAGGCGCTATGCGACAAAGTGTACAAACTTCCAAGGATAAAGTCGATGAAAGACATGGAGGCGACGCTGCTGGACGACATCAGGATCTACGAGGACGGTCTGGACGGTATGGATGCGGGAAAGATCGCAGACATCTCCGAACACTACGGGAGCCGCAACGTGTCCCTCCTGTCGAAGTATATGGTGAGAAGGTGTGGACGATAACGGACCGCTCGGATCACGTGCTCAGGACTACGATGTCTCGAACCCGAAATCGAGATACGATCATTCGTCGGATAGCCCCTCTGCGACCAACGGCGCCATATACATCGGCAACGAGAGGATCCGGCCCGTGAATCCCACGTTGCCGTTCCCCAACTTATAGCAGAGGTCCACGTGGTAGCGTTCCTTGTCGTTCAGTACGGTCTTCGCTGATTTGGTGTTTCCAGTCTGCGACTTGACTTCCAAGAGACATACCTTTCCGTCTTGTGATGATATAAAATCTATCTCCAATCCACTGTCCCTGCGATAGTAGTACAGTTTCACCCGGTTTTTGCTCAAGACGTCCGATATCACGTTCTCGAAGACCGCACCTTTGTAGATGTTGTGCTCGCCGGAGAGGATCTTGGAATACGCGCCCCGGTCCAACATCGACATGAGTAACCCGGTGTCCGCCGTATATACCTTGAACATGGAATCGTCCCTGTTGCCGTTCAACGGCAGATCCAACGACGACAGGTTGTACGACCTGTTGACGAGCCCGTAATCGGCCAGCCATTGGATGGCCGCCGAATAGGTCTTGCCCCTCGCGTTCTTCGACAGGAGCGAATACTGGAACTTCTTGTTCTCCTTGCTGAGCTGGGACGGTATGGAATCGAACACCTGGTTTATGTGGGCCAGCATCTCGACGTCCGTTACCTCGTTTCCTTCCCCGTCGAGATACTTCCCGAAATCGTCGCGGTACTGTTCGATCAGGTCGCGCTGTTCGGCCCTCACCGCGTTCAGGTCGTTCCTCCCGACGAATGTGGCTACCACCGACGGCATGCCCCCGACGCACATGTACTCGTAGAAATGGGACATCATCGCGGAATGGACGGGTTCGTCAACGGTCTTTCTTTGCGCGAAACATTCCTTGACGTAACCGATCGTCTGCTCCGGCACGCCCTTGGCCCATAGGAACTCGTCGAAATCCATGGGAAACATGTGCAAAGTGTGCTCGAATCCGACCGGCACATCCCTGTCCTTGCGGTTATACCCCCTTATTCCTAGAAGCGAACCCGTCGCTATCACATCGTAGCGGCCGTCCTCCACGAACGCTTTGATGCTGAAGCGGGCCCGGGCGCATTCCTGCACCTCGTCGAAGACTATCACCGTATGTCCCGGGACGAACTCGGCGTCCGACAACACCGCCGTAAGCCTAAGGACTATCCTATCCACGTCCATATCACCGTCGAAAGCGTACCTGGCCGACGTGGTCTTCTTGAAATCGATGTAGACGACGTTGTCGTAGTTCCGCCGGGCGAACTCCCTCACCGCCACCGTCTTCCCAACTTGCCTCAGTCCTTTGACCACCGCGGCCTTCCTGCGACACATCCCCGAAACCTTCCATTCGGTCAGAGCGTCGGTGATCTTCCTCCTGAACATGGTCACAGGAACCACAACCGACCATTTAACATTTTTTCAACCAAGTTTTTCCCTATTCGTCACGTTTTCCAAGCGAGTTTTTCGTTTATTGTCACGTTTTCCAAGCGACTTTAGGAACTCCAGTCTTGCGTCCGACAACAAACCGATTCGCAGCCGACTGATTATGGGCTGAACTGCGACAGCCAACCGACCATCGCATCCCGGGTTCCGGGGTGGATCGGCCTCGCCGACAACCTGAGGTACTGCTTCTTGACCTTCGTTATGCTGTTGTCGTCGTCAACCTCCCTGAATATGTGGTTGACGCCCTCTGGGACGTAACAGGTGACCGACGGTACGTCCCGGATCGAATCCAACATGCGGAAGTCCGCGGAGAGGTCCGCCGTCCCGGTGATCGCCAGAACCGGTTTCCCGAACGACTTCAGCTTCGCCGCGAAATCCTCCGACGTGTACGACAGGTGCTCCCTGACCCATTTGGCGCTCACCTTCGCACCTTGGAAACGCACCGTGTCGCCGTCCGCGTTCAGACATCTCTCGAACAGCTCGTCCTGCCTCGCGTCCGTCTTCTCCCGGGACGCGGCCCTGCGGAGGACCGCACCGGCGATCCCGCCCATGCTTTCCGTCTGCTCGCCAGCTATCCTGCTCTGGTAACGGAGGGCGTCCTTCAGGCATGTGGCGGCGCCTCCGAGGAGCATGAGGCCCGCCACGTCCTCCCTCTCAGACAACAGCGTGGCGACCATGGTCCCCTCGGAATGTCCGCACACCACGACCCTCCCGGCATCGACATATGGCAGGGATTTCACGTACCTGGTCACGGAGACGGCGTCGTCCACGAAATCGCTCAGACCCGCGGAGTCGAAATCCCCGGTCGAGCGGTGTGTGCCCCTCTTGTCGTAGCGTATGGTCACGAAACCCTCCTCCACGAACATGTCCGAAAGGTCCCTGTAGATGTTCATCCTGCTCCCGGGACCGTTCCCGTCACGGTCCAGCTTGCCGGTGCCCATGATGATCACGATCGCGGGCTTCTTCCCGCCTTTGTCCCCGTACGCTACGGTGGCGCCCAGCGACACCGCTCCGGACACCGTCACCTCTTCCTCGATAGCTGCCATCGATATCATCCCCCACCGGTGCCGAAACGAAAGAGACGCTCCTCACCCTCCCTCCGTCCTGGGATGCGAGGTACCTGTTCAGCAGCGCCGCGTACTCCCCGAGGAACTCGTCGAACCTCTCGTCCGAGAGACGGAGCATGCATGTCCTAAGACAGAGCCTATCCCCGACCGGGTCGTCCCCTCCGTAGCCCTCGAACCTGCCGTACAGCGACATGAGGAACTGGTACGCGGCGTCGGCGAGGTCGCCCGTCTCGACGGACCACTTCTCCCGGTTTACCGTCAGAAGCCTCTCGACCCCGCCCCTCACCCTCCTCTCGTCCTTGACGGACAGGACCCCCTCGTCGACCAGACGGCCGATGTGGCGGTATAGCGTGGGGACCGGCACATCGTCCAGAGCCTCGGATATCTGCTTGACGGTCGCGTCTCCGTGGATCTGGAGATGTTGGACGATCCTCAGCCTGACCGGGTTTGACAGTATGTCGGAGAGTCTCACGTTTCGCACCTTTTTCAGATTTGATATTATTATCAATAATGAGAACAATAGTATTTAGGTCTTTACCGACACGTTACAGAAGCGGTGACGTTTACAGGACGGATTCCGAATCGGAGAACATACGCTTGGGAATCCGTGAAAGCGGATTCGAACTGACTTCGATACTGCCCGGGCAGGTGCGTTCCGACCGAACGAACCCCAACTATGGGCGTGTCTCGGGTAGCGAAACCTTACGGTTTCATCAGAAATGGACAAACTCGGACATTTTCATCGTTCGGACTGGCCCCAGTCAAGCCGATGAACCACGTTGCGGGCCTCGTCGAGCCCGAAGACCAGGTAGACCGCCCCCAGAATCGCCTCGAAGGAATCGGCACGCATGTCCTCCTCTATCGATTTCGACCCGTCGCTCCTGACGTGTCCCCCGCCGACCCTCATCATGCCGTCGATGTCGACGCCGGAACGGAGCACCGCTTCGGACAGAACGTGGTTGGCGACCCTCGCCTGCTTGAAGTCGGTCATGGCACCTTCGGTCGCCAGCCCGGGATCGTAATAGGCGTCGCCGCACGCGATGAGTTCCAAGACGGCATCGCCCAGGAACTCCAACCTCTCGTAGGAGACGTCCTTCCTGCGGACCCCGCCGGCCATGGGCTCGTTGACGAAGCTGTCGTGCGTCAGGGCGGAGCAGAACAGCTGCAGATCGTCCCTGCCGATACCACGGTACCCGAACGGCTCCCCCGCCAGGAATCTGCGGACATCCATCTCGAACTCCGTTTCCATGGGTGAACATATCCCGTCCCGTTTATGAATGATGCCCCACTGGGTCGGAGGATTTAGACGACACTGAACATGTCTCGGAAGAAGCGTTCGATTGCAAAAGTGGCAATCTACACTTTTCCTATGTTTGCAAAAGTGGCAAAAATCCATTTTTCTTCGCTTGCAAAATTGCCATGTTTGTATATGAACGAAGGCTTTGAACGGCGAATGGTATCCAAGATGAAAGTATACTCCGAACTGCTCGATTGG
>JAFVET010000131.1 GCA_017475875.1 Candidatus Methanomethylophilaceae archaeon | reverse complement strand
TGTGTTCGAGGCCCTGGGTCTGACCAGGGTCGTCATCGAGGACGGAAAGGTCGTGGAAGTCGGTGAACCGGAGGTCAGTTCTTGCCCCTTGTTCAGGAAGCTGGTCGGGATGGAACACATCACGAAGGAGTCCATCAGGGCCAACATCGAGTTCCGCATAAGGGATTTCGGATTCTGCACCGAGAACCGCATCGTCAGAGCCGGGGATTACGTCACATTCGGAGTTTCCGAGATCCTCAGCACCGCTTTAGACAACGGACAGATCGACGCCGCCGTGATCGCGGCGGACGGATGTGGCACAGCGGTCATAACTGATCCCGAGGTCCTCCAGGGCATGTGCGGCCGTATTTCCGGACTCGTGGAGACATCTCCCCTGCAGGTGGTTCTGGACGCGGTCGGACGTGACAACGTTCTGGATCCGGATACCGTACCGTTGGACATGGTCCGTGGGGCGGACCTCGCCGCCTCCAAAGGCTACGGACGTTTCTCGGTGACCGTGACGAGAGCTGACGATGCCGAGAAGTTACGTAAAAAGTACGGTGACCGTGTCATAATCGTGGGCGTCCATTCCAGCAATCTCGGTCGCTGCGATGTGGCGCGTATGTTCGATTTCTGCGACTTCGCAACCGCATGCGCATCGGAGAACATGCGTACCGAGGCTTCCAGACGCGACGTCGTCGTGGCTGGGAACAAGGTCCAGATATACGGGATCACGGAAATCGGGAAGAAGATGGTGTTGGACAAGCTGTCCTCGATCGGCAAGGTCCCGTACACTGGCGGACCTAAGGACGAACCCGTCCCGCTGATCAAGCGCGACTGAATTGTTGGCACCGGTCTGGTCGACGACTCGTAGTTCTGGGATCACATGCAGCTATCGATATCGGGACTCGGCGTCACGGCCGAACGTGCGGTTGACCCCTCCTCGCCGCTGGTGATACTCAACACGTTGGGCGATGAAGGCGGCGAGGTATACCGCTCAGTCGCAGGGATGGTCGACAGGGACTTCTCGTACGCTGCCGTGAACGTGAGGGATTGGAACGGGGACCTCTCGCCGTGGGAGGCCGAACCGCAGTTCAAGGGGGCTTCGCCTTTCGCGGGTCGCGCGGACGCCTATCTCGACGAGCTTTGCGGGACGGTAGTCCCAGAAATAGAGAAGGAATTGGACATAGACCCTTCGGAGGTCGTCCTCGCGGGATACTCGCTGGCCGGTCTGTTCGCATTGTACGGCATCTACCGTACGGACGTGTTCTCGGCGGTAGTCAGCGCGTCCGGTTCCCTATGGTTCCCGGGTTTCGTCTCCTTCGCTGAGAAGGGTGATCCGTCCAAGAACGTAAACCGCGCATACCTGTCGCTGGGCGACAGGGAGAGCCGGGTCGGAAACCCGGTCCTCGCGTCAGTCGGGAGGTGCACCCAATCGATGGAATCGGTCCTTCGGTCGAAAGGCATCCGTACGGTTTTCGAAAGCAATCCAGGCAACCATTTCAAGGACCCGGCCCTCCGTACGGCCAAGGGGATAGCCTGGGTCCTCGGATACCGATCCTCAGTTATCGTCGGTCCGCTTTTCGTCCTTGACTACCGCCGATATCTCGCTGATGACGAGTCCTATTATTGCGGTCAGCGCCAGGCAGGGGACGAAGCCTTCGATGAAGACATCGGTCGTGACGTCCGATATGTCCACTCCGCCGGATTTTGAGAACACCGTGAAGAGCATGGCTATGAGCGCCGTCCCGATGGTGCCGCCGACGTAGTAGGCCTCGTTCATCAGTGAAGACGCCATGTCGCGTTCCTCGCCCGCATGCTCCACCAACCTGGAAGCCATCGGTCCTCCTACGAAGGCCCATCCGAGCCCCATCAGCACCATGACCACCAGCATCAGCCAGAGGGGCATGTCCTCGGCGAACGCGGCGAGTATGCCGAACCCTACGAACTCGAAAAGCCCGGACAGGACGCAGAACAACTTCCTCCCGATCCTGTCAGACAGTCTGGCGACGGGGAGTCCGAGGATCGCCGTCACGGTCGACGAGACCAGGACGACGGCACCTATCTCCAGGGATGACATCCCCAAGGGGATGGTTCCGTAGAACGGGATCAGATACAGCACCGCCATGTAGACGAGGTTGGTGAGCAGCAGCGTGACGAATATCGCCGAGAAGTCCCACCTCGTGAACATCGACAGTTTTATCAGCGGGTTCTGGACGCGACGCTCGTTCATCACGAAGGCTATCAGCAGTATTATGAACAGTATCGCCGAGACAATGGTCAACGTCGAACGTTCCGGATAGGCGGACATCTCCAGGGCCAGGGTCCCGAACGCTATCGAGGCGAAGAGCACCAGCGTCCCCCTGACGTCGAGGGACGTCTTCTTCGGCTGTGATTTGGATATGGCCTTGAGCATCAGCGGGACCGTGACGATCCCGATCGGGACGTTGATCAGGAATATGGAGTGCCATGGGAGGAACTCAACCAGGGCGCCGCCGACCGCCGGACCAGCTGCGAAACCGACCGATGCGCCCACGGTCACGATGGACATGCCGAACCCGAGTTTGGATGGCGGGAGGTATTCGACGCAGCATATGGGGCCGGCCGCCGCCATCATCGCCGCACCGAGTCCTTGGACGGCACGCGCGGCGATGAGTATCTCCAGGGATGGAGACAATCCGCAAACAAGAGATCCGACGGTGAATATGCCTAGCCCCCCGGCCATGATGTGGCGTACCCCAGTGTCGGTGGCTATCCTGGCGAACGCCACCAGGGTGCCTGCGAGGACCATGAAATACACGATGGCTACCCAGGAGATCGTGGCCGTGTCCACACCGAAGCTCTCACCGATGGTTGGGAGCGCGACGTTCACTATGCTGCCGTCCAATCCGTCCATGAACGTGGCGATGAATACCACCGCCAGTACCATAGCGGTGTGTCTGGCGTCCAGTTTCTCCATAGTTCGGCCCATGTTTGGCGTGTATATAAGCTTAGGTCGCGTCCGTGTGCACCGTTCATATACGTCTACTCTTTTCCACCACACATGCTGTTCGTTTTCTCGGCCACGGGAAACTCCTACGACGTGGCGAAGCGCATCTCTGATGCACTGGACATGAAGATGGTGGACACGGTGAAGGCTGTCCGTCACGAGAACTACACCTTCGACGCCAAAGGTGAGGATTCCATATTCGTGTTCCCGGTGTATTACGCCACGCTGCCGTCGATCGTCCGCAGGTTCGCCGCTAACCTCAGGATCATCCATCCCGGCAAGGTGAGGTGCGTGATCACCTGCGCAGGCGACTCGGGTGTCGCCGGGGAGGCCTTACAGAAGGAGCTGGGTAACGTCCGCGTGGATTCCATGTTCGACGTCTGCATGCCGGACAACGCCGTGTTCTACGAGGAACCCCCGGACAAGGAGGAGTGTACCCGCATACTGGACGCAGCGCACCGCGAGGTTGAGGAGGTCATAGCGCACCTGCGTTCCGGAGACGTCGGCGATTTCCGCAGGT